>JAIORT010000141.1 GCA_021107975.1 Bacteroidales bacterium
TTATTTAATTATAACAGTTATTATGAAAAATCTTTTGCTTTTTATTTCGTTATTTTTTTCAATCTTTGCCCTTAATGCAGGCATTATAGAAAAGACCTATTACTCCGATGATGTTAAGATCATTCAATCGGGAGAATATCAACTAATAAGTTTTGAAAATGCTTTTCTCACAGGTAAAACCGGTGAGCCTGTTTTACCTTATTTTTCTGTCAGCCTGATACTGCCACCCGGAGAAATTGCAAAATCTATAGAATTTACCGGAGAGGGAGAAACTCAGCTTCCGGGCAGTTACCAAATTTTCCCGCAGCAGCAATCACGACCGCTTTCCGAACCGGGTCAGGGAATATTTATTATAAATGAAAAAGTTTATAAAACCGACGCATCCTACCCAACAAAACAAACAGGAGAATATATCACCGAATTTATGAACGGTTATGCTATTGTCTTGTCGTCTTTTACTCCTGTAAAATATAATCCGGTAACCGGAAAGGTATCTTTTTATAAAAAAGTAAAGATAAGGATAACCACAGCACCTTCTCCTGTTGCCGTGCAGGCGCTTCAAAACCTCAGTACAACTGAAAATATTAAAAAAAGAGTTCTTGGTTTTGCACAAAATCCATCGCTTATTTCTCAATATCCACAAGATAATAAAAATGACGATTACCAATTGCTTATTATAACACCTTCGCAGTTTGAAAACAACTTCCAGGATTTGATTGATATTTACTTTGAAAGAGGTATTAAAACAGAAGTTGTTACCAAGGAATTTATCAGTTCTAATGGTACGGGGCAGGACTTACAGGATAAGATAAGAAATTACATCATCCAGGAATATCAGGATCACAGTGTAGAATATGTCCTTCTGGGAGGCGATTCAGAGCATATCCCTTACAGGGGATTTTACTGCTACGTTCAGTCCGGTTCGGGATATGAAGATAATAACATTCCGGCTGATCTGTATTACTCAGGTTTGGACGGCACATGGAACGATGACAATGATAATAGCTGGGGTGAACCTGGTGAAGATGACTTGCTGCCCGATATTGCCGTTGCACGCTTCTCTTTCAGCAATACTTCCGAGCTAAGCAATATGATTAATAAATCCGTTTCATACCAAAACAATCCCGTACTTGGTGAGTTTCAAAATCCTTTACTTGCAGGCGAGTATCTTTACTCAAACCCGGAAACTTGGGGATCCGATTACCTGGAATTACTTATCGGTTTCCACGATGATAATGGCTACACTACAATAGGAATTCCTGAAAATTTTAATATCGAAACTTTATATGAAAAAGATCAGTCGTGGAACGGAAGCGATCTGATGGCTGAAATTAACCAGGGAAAACAATTTGTTCATCATTGCGGGCATGCCGGTGAAACATCGGTGGCTCATTTATATATCTCAGATATTACAAATTCCAACTTCTCGGGAGCTAATGGTACAGATAATAATTACACAATATTGCAAACTCACGGTTGTAACTGCGGAGATTTCACATACAGTGATTGCATCCTTGAAAAGATGGTTAGCATTCAAAATTTTGCAGTTGCAGTGATAGGCAACTCAAGGTACGGATGGTTCAACGAAGGGCAAACAGAAGGACCTGCAGCCCACCTGCACCGCGAAATGGTAGATGCCCTTTACAATGAAAAGCTGAATCACATCGGCGCTGCTTTTGTGGAATGTAAAATACAAACAGCTCCCTGGGTTACGGCTCCGGGACAATGGGAAGAAGGGGCATTGCGCTGGAACTTTTACGATATAAACATACTCGGCGATCCGGTTTTAAGTGTATGGACTGATGAGCCTGTTTCCATCGAGGCAAGCTACCAGAATGCTATTACTATTGGCGTTCCTTCAACTTCCGTTACCGTTACGAGCAGTGGCTCGCCAATGGAAAACTTTTCATGCGCCATTATTAAAGACGGAGTGCTTCATGGTGTTGGTTATACCGATGCCTCGGGTACTGCACAAATTACTTTTGACCCCGCTTTTACTACTGTTGGCGATGCACAGCTTATTATCTCAGGATATAATTGCCTGCCAACATCTTATCCAATAACTATTATCCCGAACTCCGGTTCCTATGTTATTTATTCATCTCACCTAATTGATGATTCGCAGGGAAACAATAATAATGAAGTTGATTTTGGTGAAGCTATTGATTTAACCGTTGAAGTTGAAAATGTAGGCACACAGCAGGCGAACAATGTTCAGGTTACACTTACCTCTCCCGATAGTTACATCACAATAACCGATGGTTTTGAAAATTACGGCAATATTGCGGGAGGTTCAACCTTTAGTGTTTCAAATGCCTTTGCTTTTGAAGTGGCATCTAATATTCCCGACCAGCATCTTGTTACTTTCCAACTGGAAATTGTTGGTGAAGATACCTGGATTTCAAACTTTAACATTCTTGTAAATGCTCCTGTACTTACAATCGGCAACCTTACAATTGATGATTCACAGGGTGGAAATGGCGATGGCATTCTTGATCCGGGTGAAGCAGCGGATATTATTATAGAATCCTCAAACTTCGGTCACTGTGCCTGCGAAAATGTAAACGGTATTTTAACTTCAACCAGCAGTTATATTTCTATCACAGGTGGAACATATAGTTTGGGAACACTTGGTATAGGAGAAACAAAACAAGCTGTATTTTCTATTATTGTTGACCAGGCTACCCCGATAGGCACAAGCATTGACCTGAATTTTGAATTAATATCAGGAGAATATTCTGCACAGAATACATTTTATGTGACCGTGGGCTTGGTTTATGAAGATTTTGAAACCGGCGATTTCTCAGCTTTTAACTGGGAATTCGGCGGGAATGCACCCTGGATAGTAACTACTGAAAATCCTTATGAAGGTGTTTACTGCGCTAAATCCGGAGATATCGGCGACCAGCAATCATCAGAGCTATTCATTACAATGGATGTTTTAGCTGATGATAATATTTCATTTTTCAGGAAAGTTTCTTCCGAAGAAGGATGGGATTATCTCAGATTTTACATTGACGGTACTAAAATGAATGAATGGTCGGGCGAAGAAGGATGGGAAGAATTTTCTTATCCTGTTTCAGCAGGTGCTCATACCTTTAAGTGGGTTTACGAGAAAGACTGGTCGCAAAGCAATGGCAGCGATTGCGGATGGATTGATTATATTATCTTCCCTGCTGCTTGCGGGGGTAACACGTTGAGTGTTTCGGCTTCTGCAAATCCTGCTGAGATTTGTTACGGTGAAAGTTCTCAACTGAATGCTTATGCGTCCGGTGGAACCGGAAATTATAGTTATGAATGGTCACCGACAACCGGGCTGAGCGACCCGAATATCCAAAATCCCGTTGCATCGCCTCTTGAAACAACCAATTACACCGTTACTGTAAACGATGGTAATTCAAATATTACGGACGATGTAACCGTTACGATTCATCCTGTTCCCGAAACCCCTGTTATAAACCAGCAGGATGATCACCTGTGTTCAAGCGCTGCTGATGGCAACCAGTGGTACGATTCCAACGGACCAATAACCGGCGCTACCAGCCAGACTTATTACCCAACTGCCACAGATTATTATTATGTGATCGTAACTAACGAATTCGGTTGTTCTTCAAATCAATCGAATATGATTTACTTTATTTATACTTCAATAGAAGAAAACCTTAAAAATAGTTTTAATATCTATCCTAATCCGTTTGTTGATCATTTTACTGTTGAATATGAACTTCAGGAGGAATCTGCAGTAACAATAACTCTGTTTGACAAGCTGGGAAAGGAAATAGAAGCATCATCATATTCAAAACAAAGTCCCGGGTTTTATCAGTTAGATTTTACAAAACCGGAACTTCAACCGGGTATCTATTTTATCAGGATAGAGACCGGTACAATTAATATTACCAGGAAATTGGTATTATCGAAATAGAATGTTTAACTAAAAATTTTAAACTATGAAAAGATCATTATTGTTAGTAAGTATTTTAACAATACTTACATTTATCGCTTTTGCACAAAAAAACTGGATTAGCTTTACTTCTGATAATCCTGAACTTCCACAAGTTGTCATTGAAGAACAAAATGACACTAAGATTATCCTGAATATTTCAATACCGGGAATGTACGTGTCGGATTATGAGGAAGAAGGACAGTCATTCCAAAGACTGGAACTACTTGAGAACGAAACCACAATGGACGTGGGTATGCCTGAATTGCCGATGTTAAATGAGATAATCGGAATACCCGGAAATAAAAAGATAAAAGTAAGCATACTTGAACAGGAAACTGTAATGCTTGAAGATTATCTCGTTTATCCGTTTCAGACACCTGCAAAAGATGTAAAAGGCGGCAATCCTGACAAATTTGTCATAGACGAAATTTTTTACAGTCAAAGCAAATCTTATCCTGAAACAAATATTCTTTTGGATGAACCCGGAATATGGCGGGATGTTAAAATCGCCGGCTTGCACATCGTCCCTTTTACTTTTAATCCTTCAACAGGAAAACTAAAAGTGGTTACAAATCTTAAACTGGAAATTGAGTTTTACGGAACAGATACAAAACTTCCTTTAAATCGAAGCAAACATGTGTCTTCAGTATATTACAAGATGTATGAAAACAGCATTTTCAATTTCCAGTCATTGGGATATTCAATGGACCTCATGGGAAACGATGATATTAAATATTTGATCATCACAAATACAAATGCCCTGACTTCCATTCAGCCTTTGGTTGACTGGAAAAACCAGCAGGGTTTCAGGGTTGAAGTTAAAACCCTCGAACCGGGTTTTAATACACCGGAGGAATTCAAGCCTTATATTGAACAATTATATAATTCCGACAACCTTGAATATGTGCTGATGGTGGGCGATGCTTATCCAAACGGCGGCAACAATGGAGGACCCGATGATGTTCCGATGTATTGGTGGGAACCTTCCGGAGAAGAAGGGTCATACTCCGACACGTGGTATGTATGCCTCGATGGACCGGATGACCATTATGCAGACCTTGCAATTGGAAGGTTCACATACGATAACACAGGCGAATTGGATTTACAGATACAAAAAACCTTAGATCATTATTTTATTCCTGATGTTTCAACAAATTGGGCGGAAAACTCCATACTCGTGGCTCATAAAGAAGATTATCCGGGAAAATATACCCAGTGCAAGGAAGAAATCAGAAACTTTAACTATGCCCTTCAAACCCCTATCTTTACACAATGTTATGGTGGCGCGGGTGCTTCAAATCAGGATATCATTGATTTTGTAAATAATACATCATGCGGCATCTTTAATTACAGGGGTCATGGAAGCCAGACAGAATTTTGGCAATGGTGTAATTATGGAAGCTTCACAAATACACATATTCAACAATTTACCAATCAGAACAGACTATTTGTACTTTTTGATGTTTGTTGTGATAATATGAACATAGTTAGTTATAACGGCGACTGCCTCTGCGAATCATTTATGAAATCTCCTGTTGCTTCTATAGCAATAAACGGGGCAATCATTCCTTCATACACAATCCCAAATCACGATTACGACAAAGAAATGTACAAAGCAGTATTCAATGAAGGAATTTACAATATAGGCTATATCACCAATTTTGCTAATATAACGGTATTGAATGTCCATGGCAATATGGGTCGTTCTAATGTAAGGACATATCTTTGGCTGGGAGATGCTTCTCTTGAACCCTGGACGCTTCAACCTGCCGATCTTACCGTATCACACGACGACCAGCTTTTCCTTGGGTCCTCTGACTTCTCAGTAACGGTACTGGGTACCGGTGGACCGGTTGAGAATGCAATGGTTTGTGTTTCAGACGAAGATCAAACAGTTTATGGTGTTGCTTTTACTGATGCAAGTGGTTATGCACAGGTTGTTTTTGACAGCCCTGTACAGAATCCGGGAACTGCCAAACTAACCGTAACAGCTCATAATCATCTTCCATATCAGGCTGATATCGCTATTATTCCGCAAGACGGTCCCTATGTTGTTCAGGATTCCTATACCCTGAATGACCAGACCGGTGGAAATGGTGACGGATTGATGGATTACGGTGAATCAATTTTACTATCACTTGCTGTTAAAAATGTTGGTATTGCCCAGGCAACCAATGTTATAGTTACCTTATCAACAGGCGATCCTTACATTACTTTTTCCGATAGTACTGAATTCTATGGTGCGGTTGATCCGGATCAAATTATTGAGATTGCCGATGGTTTTGCATTTGATGTGGCAAATGATTTGCCTGATGGACATTATGTGTTAGTTGATGTAGAAGCCAGCGGAGATGACAAGATAATCTGGAACAGTAGTTTTTCAATCGAAGGTCATGCTCCGGTACTTGAATTGGGAGATGTTGTTATATCCGATCCAACTGGAAATAACAATGGAAAAATAGACCCGGGCGAAACTGTTGATTTGATAATTACAGTTGAAAATACCGGTACATCCCAAGCATTTAATATTCTCGGAGAATTATCAGCAGCCGATCCTTATTTAACTTTAAATACAAGCCAGGTGAATTACGGAGACCTTGCAGGAGGTGGAAATGCAACCGGTTCATTCAGCGCTACTGCTGCCAGCAATACACCTGCCGGTCATATCGTTGACTTTACTTTTGATATAACAGCAGATCTTGGAATTACAGGTTCCGGAACATTTAATGTTGTTGTGGGGCAGATTCCGGTTTTAATTCTTGACCTTGATGGAAATGGTAATTCAGCGCCGGCAATGGAAACAGCTTTAAATGAAATGGAAATAGCTTATGAAAAACTAACATCATTCCCGGCAGATTTGAATCTCTATTCAACAATTTTTACCTGCCTCGGCATTTATAACAGCAATCACGTATTATCTTCCTCCGAAGGACAATTATTAGCTGATTATCTTAACAATGGCGGTAACCTTTATATGGAAGGCGGCGACACCTGGGCTTATGATAATCAAACAGCTGTGCATTCAATGTTTAATATTGACGGTGTTTTGGATGGCAGCGGCGATATGGGAACGGTTCTTGGACAAAGCGGTACTTTCACTGAGGGTATGTCATTTAATTATTCGGGTGAAAATAACTATATGGATCATATAGATCCGATATTACCTGCATTTATGATATTTGAGAACCAGAGTCCTAACTATGGAACAGGTGTCGCTTATGACGAAGGTTC
>JAIORT010000828.1 GCA_021107975.1 Bacteroidales bacterium
TTAATATTGCAATATGAAAAAAATTGGTGTACTTACATCCGGTGGAGATGCCCCGGGAATGAATGCATGTATCAGGGCAATTGTCAGAACCGGAATTTATTACGGACTAAAAGTTTATGGTATAAAGGATGGCTATAACGGATTAATAAAAAATAAGTTTATCCCAATGGGCAGTTCATCTGTCTCTAACATCATCCAACGGGGAGGAACCATCTTAAAAACTGCCCGCAGTAAGAAATTTATAACAAAAGAAGGCAGGCAGAAGGCTTATGAAAACATTATAAACCATGGACTCGACGGATTAGTGGTCATAGGAGGTAATGGAACTTTTACAGGAGCAGATGTCTTTATCAATGAATTTGATTTTCCCATTATGGGCGCTCCGGGTACAATTGATAATGATCTTTATGGAACAGACCTCACTATCGGATATGATACAGCCATCAACACTGTTGTTGAGGCAGTGGACAAGATAAGGGATACGGCTGATTCGCACAACCGGCTTTTTTTTATCGAAGTAATGGGGCGCGATGCCGGATTTATTGCATTAAGAAGCGGCATTGCAGTTGGAGCTGAGGACATCCTTGTTCCTGAAACGGTTACTTATATTGATGAACTGATAGAAATACTTGAAAGAGGTTTCAGGAAAAACAAAAAATCGGGAATTATTATCGTTGCCGAAGGGGACGACGCCGGAGGAGCTTTTGACGTGGCAAGAAAAGTAAAAGAAAAATTCGACTACCTCGATACACGTGTAACTATTCTCGGACATATTCAGCGGGGTGGGTCACCATCAGCTTACGACAGGATTATTGCAAGCACAATGGGATATGCAGCCGTTAAAGCCTTGCTTGAAGGAAGACGCGGAGAGATGGTGGGTATCATCAACAGGGACGTTGCATTTACGCCTTTCGAAAAAGCCATTAAGCACCATAAGGACATAAAACGGGAATTACTGGAAATGACGAGGGTGCTGTCGTCGTAATGTTTAAATCACCGTAACTCCCTTTATCTTGCAGACGCCATGCGGTCGAAGAGGGGATTCCATCAAATTAAAAAATATAAAAATGCCACTAAGTAAAAATTTCAAAATAACTTCCACATTTCCCAAAAGTAAAGGAGGATTGAATTGTTGGTGAGGACACCAACAACGGCTTTGGGATCCCGCACGTGCAGGATCAATTAACCCTGTACGCCCCGGTTGGTGTCCCCACCAACCGTTATGACAATAAAAGAGCGGGTTGTTTTATAGTGATTTCAAATTGATGGTCAGGAAGCTAACAATGGAAACGAGGAAGTTAATTTGACAACATTATTAAGACACAAAATTTCACAAAATAATAAATAACAGCTAAATACTTTTAGTGGGATTTAGTGAATTAGTGTTTTTGTGGCGAAAAAAAAGCTTTTTAGACCGAACTCAATAATTTTTTTAAAAGCTCTTACCAAAAATAACTAACTTTGTTATGTGATTTCAGATATATAATAACATGAAGGATAAAGTCCAAATAATTAAAGAATGGAACGAAAAACCCTTTTCGCCGATGTAATGCTACCCCTTCCCGTGCCGGGATTATTTACTTACAGGGTACCGTTCGATTTGAATGATTCTGTTGAAAAGTGGAGAAGAGTTGTCGTACAATTCGGGAAAAAGAAAATATATACTGCAATCGTTATTAATATTCATCAGACACCACCTCAAAACTACAGAGTAAAATATATCCTTTCCGTCCTCGACAATGAACCGGTAATGAATAACATCCAGTATGATTTCTGGAACTGGATATCCGAATATTATATGTGTGAACCGGGTGAGGTTATGAATGTTGCTATTCCATCGGCTTTAAAGCTTGCCAGCGAATCAAAAATTATTCTTAACCCCGAATTTAAAGGTGATTACGATTCTCTGACCGAAAAAGAATATTTGGTTGCGGAGGCTTTAGACATTCAAAAACAATTAACCTTATCGGAGATTGAAAATATTATTGAGCAGAAAAAGGTAATTCCTCTTATAAAAAACCTGATTGAAAAAGAGGTTGTTTTGATTGAAGAAGAATTAAAAGAACGGTACAAACCAAAAACGGAAACTTTTATAAGACTATCAGAAGAATATAAAAATCAGGAAAAGCTGCAGGATGTATTCAACCAACTTGAAAAAAGAGCCTTTAAACAATTAGAAGTATTAATGGCATTTATTAATCTGTCTGATTTTGGTCATAGCAAAGAAAAAGAAATTAAACAGGCTGAATTGGTCAAACAGATAAAAAATGCAACAAGTGCAATTAATTCTCTTGATAGAAAAGGCATATTCGAGACTTACCGTAAAACAACCAGCAGACTTGAATATTTTAATGCCAGTGCAAAACCTGAAAGCATTATTTTAAATGAATACCAGCAACAGGCTTTAACCGAAATAAAATCTGCTTTCGAAAAAAAGAGCGTAGTATTATTTCACGGAATAACTTCGAGCGGCAAAACCGAGATTTATATTAAACTCATCGAGGAAGTTTTAAAACAGGATAAACAGGTTCTTTATCTTTTACCCGAAATTGCACTTACCACACAAATCATTAACAGGCTAAGGAAATATTTCGGCAACAAAGTAGGTGTATATCATTCAAAATACAATGAAAACGAGAGAGTTGAAATATGGAATAATGTAATAAACAGCAAACTCAAAAAGTCAACATACAAAATTATCCTCGGTCCGCGCTCAGCCTTGTTTTTACCTTATAATAATCTTGGGCTAATAATTATTGATGAGGAACACGACTATTCGTACAAACAGTTCGACCCGGCTCCGCGTTATAATGCGAGAGATTCAGCCATTTACCTTGCCAGTATGCATGGGGCAAAAATTTTATCAGGCTCGGCAACGCCTTCAATTGAAAGCTATTTTAATGCAAAGTCAGGGAAATATGCTCTTGTCGAACTTAATAAACGTTTTGGCGATATTCAGTTGCCTGAGATTTTTGTGGCTGACCTGAAAAAAGAAAAGAGGCAAAAAACCATGAAATCTCACTTTAGCTCGCTTCTTCTCAACCACGTAACCGAAGCATTAAAAAATAAAGAGCAGGTAATTTTGTTTCAGAACCGAAGGGGGTTTTCACTTCGTTTGGAGTGCGACACCTGTAATTGGATGCCCGAATGTAAAAATTGTGACGTAACGCTAATCTATCATAAGCATTTCAATCAGTTAAGGTGTCACTATTGCGGATATTCACGGCGTGTTCCCGAACGATGCGATTCATGTGGCAGCACCCATTTGCACATGCGGGGTTTTGGCACTGAGAAGGTTGAAGACGAACTTTCTATTCTTTATCCTGAAGCCCGTATCCGGCGAATGGACCTTGACACCACCCGCTCGAAACATGCTTATCAAAACATTATTAATGATTTTGAGGAAAGAAGGATTGATATTCTTGTGGGAACACAAATGGTAACTAAGGGACTTGACTTCGACAATGTGAATGTTGTGGGAATACTAAATGCAGATAACATGATTAGCTTTCCAGATTTCAGGTCATACGAGCGCAGCTTTCAACTGATGGCGCAGGTGAGCGGAAGGGCAGGCAGAAAAAACAAAAGAGGCAAGGTAGTTATTCAATCCTATAATGCAAATCATTCGGTTATCCGTGATGTTATTGAACATGATTATCTGAGAATGTATCAAAGCCAGATACTCGAAAGAAGGAATTTTAAATATCCGCCTTTTAACAGGCTCATACGCATAAGCATGAAACATAAGGACGCACGCATATTAAACGAAACCGCAAGGGAATTTGCGACTATGTTACGCGCTAAGCTTGGCAAGCGTATTTTAGGGCCTGAATATCCGCTCGTTTCCAGGATTAAGAATCTTTATATTAAGAATATACTTGTTAAACTTGAGAAAAGTGAAAACCTGAATAAACATAAAAAAGAAATTCTTAAGGCAATAGATACTTTTAAAAGTGAATCAGGTTATAAAGCAGTCAGGATTTATCTTGATGTTGACCCGATTTAATGGGATTGAGTATATTTATGAATCCAGTATAAAATGAGATAGAAATTGTTCACGCAAAGCTCGCAAAAAAAATCGCAAAACAACGCAAAGTACTAAGTATAAATATATTTATTTTTCTTTCGATATATAACGGGATTGCGTGAAATGAATTTTTAAACTGAACTCATAAATGTAAAGTAAAAAGTATAAATGACAACTAATGACTATCAATGACTATCAATGACAACTAATGACTAATAACGTATAACTATTTACAAAGCTCTATCATTAACTCACTGATTTTTTCGAGAGGTACAATATAGTCTGTTTCTGTAGCAGCAATTGCGGCTTTTGGCATTGATTCAGCTTCCGCTGTTTTGGGATCCTGTACAATTGACAAACCACCTTCTTCCTGTATTTTTTTCAACCCTTTGCTGCCATCATTATTTGCACCTGTCAGTATTATACCTATCAGCCCGGTGCCATAAGCATAAGCAGCGCTTTCAAACAATACATCAACTGAGGGACGCGAATAATTAACCCGTCCTTCTATCGAAAGTGAAAAGGTACCATCTTCTTCTATCAACAGATGATAATTAGGAGGTGAAATATAAACTGTTCCTGCCTCTGCTTTTTCTTTTTCTTGTGCTTCTTTAACCTTTATTTTACAAAGACCATTAAGGTGTATAACAAAATAATTATCGGAATGAGGACTAATATGCTGGACTATAATTATAGGTACTGGAAATTTTTCGGGCAGAGCAGAAAGTATCATTTGCAGTGCTTTTGCCCCCCCTAACGACACACCTATTACAATAGCTTTAAATTTTGTTTTTCTCATTATACCGATTTGCTCTCATTTACAAAAGCCACCTTTTTATATATTTTTTCATTTTTTTCAACATCCAAAAAATTATTACTATATTTGGAAAACCTCAGGTTCTCTTTTGAACCGAGACAGAGAAAACCACCATGAACAAGACTGTCTGAAAATAATTTAATAACACGGTCCTGAAGTTCCCTGTTAAAGTATATAAGTACATTTCTGCAAATAATAAGGTTCATTTCGCCAAATACTCCATCAAGAACAAGATTATGATCGGCAAATACAATATTTTTTTTGAGTTCTGTATCAATTATTACCGAATCGTATTTTGCATTATAATAATCGGCAAAAGAGTTTAAACCTCCTGACTTTTGATAATTATAAGTATATTCTTTTATCAGATTAATTGGATATATACCCTCTTTCGCCTTTTTTAGAACAAGCTGATTAAAATCCGTTGCATATATCTGTACTTTATCATATAACCCTTCTTCTTTTAAAATAATTGCCAATGAATATGCTTCCTCTCCTGTTGAGCATCCGGCATGCCATATTTTAATAAAAGGATATGTTTTAAGATTTGGAATAACTTTTTGTCTTAAAGCCTGATAAAATGAAGGATCACGAAACATCTCCGTTACATTTATAGATAAATCCAATAGCAGCTTGTTAAAAAAACTCTGATCGTATAAAACTTCGTGAATCATTTGTGTAATATTTTCACACCCTGAAACCGACAATCTGTGCATGATACGTCTTTTCACATGTGCCTGGCTGTAATTTCTGAAGTCATATCCGTATTTTAGAAAAACAGCTTCCAGCAGGAGTTTGATCTCTATATTTATATTTTCCTTATCCGGTTTATTCATCTTGTTAAGCGTTATTTGTTATTCGTAAATCGTAAATCGTTATTCGTAAATCGTAAATCGTAAATCAATTATACATCCATACCCTTAATAATGATAACAATTTATCAGTATCTACCGGTTTTGTCATGTAATCGTTAGCACCGGCTTCTATACATTTTTCCCTGTCTCCTTTCATTGCTTTTGCAGTAAGGGCAATAATAGGTAATTTTTGGTATTTCGGTATTTTTCTTATTTCCTGCATTGCCTCATATCCATCCATTTCGGGCATCATAATATCCATAAGTACAAGGTCAATTTCAGAGTTTTTATTAAGCTGCTCTATACCTTCTTTACCGTTTTTCCCGACTATTATTTTTAATTTAGCATCCTCCAGAACACTTGAAAGTGCAAATACATTCCGCATATCATCATCAACAATTAAAACCGTTTTCCCTTCCAGAACAGCGTCTTTATTATGCACTAATTTCAGCATCTTCTGCTTGTCTTCAGGCAGATTTGCTTCTACCTGGTGTAGAAACAATGTTGTTTCCGAGATAAGCCTTTCAGGAGATTGTGCTCCTTTAATAATAATACTGTCAGCATATTTCTTAAGTAATGCTTCTTCTTCACGTGTAAGCTCTTTTCCTGTGTAAATAATAATTGGAACATGAGGAATTTTATCATCTTTTCTGATCTCTGCGAGTAGGTCAAAACCCGAAATATCACCTAACCCCAGGTCTAAGATCACGCAATCAAATTTTTGTGATTTTAATTGGGCAAGTCCTTCTTTCCCCGTTCCTACCGCTGTAATATTAATATTATCTTCACCTATCAGCTCCACAATGCTTTTTCTCATTGTTTCATCGTCTTCAACTATTAAAAGTTTTTTTACCGATTTTGATATACTGGTCTCAATTTTTGCAAAGGCATTTTTTATTGATTTCATACTGGCGGGTTTTTCCAGAAAACCGATAGCGCCCATTTTCATTGTATCAATATTTTTTTCTGATACCGACATAAAATGGACCGGAATATGACGTGTCTCCGGATTTTCTTTTAGTCTTTCCATAACCTTTAATCCGTCAATACCGGGTAAACCTATATCCAATATTATTGCGCTGGGTTTATAATAGTCAGCATAATGAAGTCCTGTTTCTCCATTTTTGGCAAGCAGGAATTTAAAATCTTTTTCATGAGCAAGATAATATAAGAGTTGAGCAAAATTCGGATCATCTTCAACTGCCAGGATTACTTTATCACCTTTATTAATATTTTCCCTGTCATCCTTAATACCTTCTTCGGCAACCGGCTTTTCTTTGATTTCTTCCTTTTTTTTCTTTTCCGGTTCAGGTTTGTCGGTAACCTTTTTTTCAGGTGCCGGGGCTTCGGTTATTTCAGAAGCTTTTGAAGCATAAGTTACTTTACTTTCTTCTTCCTTACCGGCTTCTAAAATTTCCGGAATAATCAGGGTAAAACAGCTTCCTTTA
>JAIORT010000406.1 GCA_021107975.1 Bacteroidales bacterium
TTTATTTTTCCTGTAATAAAAATTAAAAATAGGTATATCTACGGTAAGAGTTATGCCAAATCTCCATGCATTAATATCTCTTATTACATTATTTTCGCTTTCAATTTTCCCTAAAAGCGGTGCAAGTTGCCCGCCGAATTTTACAGATAATGGTGCATTTTTTATTCCATAGACAAAATACAAACCCGGGGCAAATATTTGCTCAAGAGTTATTACTTCGGGAAAGCCGTTT
Source organism: Bacteroidales bacterium (assembly GCA_021107975.1). Classification (GTDB taxonomy): domain Bacteria; phylum Bacteroidota; class Bacteroidia; order Bacteroidales; family JAADJA01; genus JAADJA01. The sequence goes on from JAIORT010000406.1 coordinate 233, forward strand.
AATGTGTCATTGCTGTTATTCCAGCTATAGGTGAATGGAGCGCCTATGTCAACGATTGATAAAAAAATGGATGCCGAAGAACCACGTAATGATTTGTAAATAGTTTTACTTCCCCTTTTTTTCACTTTTACGCAATTTTTATTATTCAAATCACATTTTTTACGGAATCCCCAATTAAATGAAAAACCAATAGGTGCTGTTACACCTGTGGCAAATGCCTGGCTTTTAGAAGTTTTAAAATCAGTTTCATAAGCAGTAAAAAGACCGGGATAAGCATTAAGTCCGGCACTGAACATGCTTTTACGTTTAATTTTATATGAACCGACCGGTTGGGCATATTTATTAATTATTTCTTTTATTTGTGTTGTGGTGTCAGCATTAATAATGTCAACCATAAAATTTCCATAGTAACTCATCTTTTCTATTAAGGCTTGTAATTTTTTATGATTTATATAATCTGTTGATTTTAGTATTTCACTATTATCATCTGTTTTAATATTTCCCTCTAATTCTTTGATCTGTATCCCAATAAATGGCTCTATTACTTTTATAGAATATATTAATGCCGAACCATAATTATTTTCATAAACAGCATTAATAGTTTTTGTTGAATTAATTATTACGGGACGACAATTTTTATAATCATTACTTTCATAAAATTCATAAGGTGTTTTAAAATATTTTAGGCTAATACCAAAATCAATAATTTCCGTAAATAAATTCATGCTTTCAATAAACTCGGCTGTTATTAATTTTCTTTTTTCCGATGGTTTTAAATTACTAAGCTGTGTGTTTTTTATTTCAGAAATCCTTTGGTCAAGATTATTGAAAAGCATTATACCATTTTGAAGATAATTATTAAAATTATCAATATTATTTTTTAATATTTCCTTTAATGATGATGTGTCAATTTTTATATTATTAAATAATTCAACTTCTTGTTGATAAAGCAAGCCGATAAATATCTTACGTCCGTTTTTATCAAGTTTTTTAAAATCATTAAAAGTAATCCATGTTCGTGAATTGCTTGTATCACTTACGTTTTCGGAAATTAGGTTTAATAGCTTAATTTGTTGATTAATAGCAACTGTATCATTACCATATTTGGAACCCAGATAATTTAATATATCCTGCGTAGAAAAACGTTTGCTAAGCATATCCAAACTATGTATCCCAATTAAAAACATAGTAAATTCCTGGCTTTCTCTTAATTCCTTATAATTTTCCAAAGAATTTACCATTGTTTCAAAATTTTCCAGAATATTTTGCAGGTCGGTCTCAAAAGAACTTTTCCATGTTTGTCCCATTGATGGTATCATAAATAAGTCGTTGTTTTTTAATAAAGTATATGTGCAAGGAAATAAATACCGGAGTTCTTCTATCGAATCTAATTGATTTTTGAATTTATCAAAAAAAGCTAAAGTAAGCTCGGCTTTTACTCTTTCAGTTAGAAAGTCGGAAGTGGCAGAAACATATTTTGTTACATCAACGCCTGGAATTGATGAAATAAATTTAGATGCAAAAGGAATAACATTAATCCCGGCACCACTTTCTCTCCCAGTAAAAAAATCAGTAATAAATGTATTTTCTGCATCCCAATATTTATCACTGACTTCTTTATAATTAACTGAATTATCAGATATATCAGTATATTTTACTAATATTCTGTAAATAGAATCCTTTTTTATTGAGTCTCCGGTTTGAAAACGATATTTATTAGAAACAGGATTATATTTTACAAATTTTGATAAAAGTTTGGCATCATAAAAAGCATTTTGAGAAAATAATGAAAAATTAAAAAAGCATAAAAAAATAAAAAACAAATAAAATTTAGTTTTCATAATTATAATTCTTTAGGATTAATAACAGGGCAATAATTCTTTAGATCAAAATTAATTTGCCCGACATCAATTGATTGTTCAAGTAATTTGGTTCGTACAAATTCAGTAATATTATTTTCCGGATTGAATTTTTTAAGAATAAGGGCAGCAATTCCTGAAATAAACGGAACAGAAAAGCTGCAACCTTTATCACAAGAGTACTCATCATTGTTTTTTATGTCTGTAGAATAAATGTCAATAAAAGGAGAGATAATATCTAATTGACCGGGGAAATTAAAAATACCATCTTTTAGAAATTTATTATCTATTGCACCAACAGCAATACATTCGTCAATATTTGCAGGGAAATCTATTTGAGGACGATTAAGCCTGTTATTATCTCCTGCTGCTGCTATAAATATTATTCCATTTTCAACTCCTTTCTTAATCATTTTCTCAATTTCATTATCTTTCGGAATATCAAAGCTCATAGAAATAATATTGACTTTTTTTTGCACAGCCCATTTAATAGCATTTTTCACACTTATAGGTTCAATTCCAAATTCATCACTTCTTACCTTAACATCATATATTATTGCTTGAGGTGCAACTCCCGTAATTCCGTTTGATGTTTGAGAATTTGCAGCAATAATTCCGGCACAACGCGTACCATGTCCAATAATATCATTTGCCTGGCTTCCACTGAAATTTTCTTTTAATCCTTTTTCAAGTGCAATTTTTAAATCTTTATGTTCATAAATTCCCGAATCCAATACAGCTATTTTAATGCCTTTGCCTTTTGTGGCTCTCCAATCATCAGGAATATTTTTTATGCTTTTATTATAATCAATAAATTTCTTTTGTGTTTTATAAAACTTACAATCTTTAACAATGCCTGAATCCTGATTAATAGTTTCAACACCTCCCGCCCAGAAAAATTCGTTTTTATCATTATAAAACCATTTGGTTATGCTTTTAACTTCCTGTCCATTGCTTACCCAACCCAGATAATCCAAAATATTACCTGCTTTTACCGTCCTCACCTTCATAGACCGTGTACTCGGATTTCCTTTTCTGATATTCAAATCAGTTTTTGTTTTTACTTTTCCGCTTTGTTCAATAATATTGTAAATGCCTGGGTCTGATTTTGGAATGCCAGGTTCTACATTATTATTATAAATATCTCGTGCCATATCAACTAATTTATCCAAATCAACCTTATAACCCGGGCAGGATTTTTTTGAATATATTTCATTATGCCCGACAATATGATTTCTGTCAACAGGAATACTCCATCGTTTACATATTTCACTTATTAATTCGGCACTTGCTTTATACATATCTTCATCCCATTCGGAATTTTCATAACCTTCGTGTTCTATTCCGATTGTATAATAATTAGGATTAATATATTTATTCTCTCCAAAGGGTTTAATTAATTCCCAACTCGGATTATGAACCCTGCCGGCGTGGTATGAAGTATCTTTTTCCTTTACATATTGATGTATTTCTTTTCCATCTTTTGCAATTCCATAATGAGCAGAAACTTTTGAATCGGGGTCCTGGAACCAGCTTGTACTTCCCCAAAGAGTTCCTTCCATAATATGAATTACAATTGCTTCGGGTTTATAACCCTTTCTGCCGACTTTCACGTGCGGGCTTGGATGTGATTTGATATTTAGTGTCATATTTTTTTATCCTTGAGGTATAACATTTTCATCAATTACAATATCTTCATCTTTAATATTATTTTGTGAACTACCCGGTTTATCTTTATTTTCGGAATTTTTTACCAATAAATATGTACCTGAACTTATTCCCATCAAAACCAGTAATTCGGTGTCTAATACAGGAAATTCAAAATTAACGATAACTTCATAAATAAAATAAATGCCAATAAACAGGTTAAACAACAAACTCTGGAACCGGCTAATGCTCAAACCGTTCTTATCTGATAACAGATCAATAAAAAATGAGTTGGAAGCTTTATCCTGACCTCTTTTAATATTAGGATCGTTTTTTTCATTTTTATCAATAAGATTTCCACCTGTTGTTGTAACTGCACTTATACCCAGCAAAGCCAGAACAGTTGAATTAAAACTCAATAATTCCCCTTTGTTTATCCATACAAGCAACATTAATAATATAATAATAATTGTCCAGTATGCAAATTGTGTTCTTGAAAGACTGAATGGCTTATTTTCGCTTGAACTAATATCTCTGATTAATTCTAATAATTTACAGGCATGTTTTTTAATAAAAATACATATTATTATTATTATAAGAATAAAGCCTGCTGCAAAATACCATCGTAGTATATAGTTTTTATCTGTGATAATTTTTATATCGTAATAATTAACAGGCTTTCCTGTATTATCTGTGCTGCTGCCTATACCTATTTTTGCCTTTTGCGAAAATTGTAAAAATTTGCATGTAGTATCAATTATTGATTCTACATCTTTTTTACATAATTTTATTATATATTCTAAAGTGTCGGCAGAGATTGAACTAATATTCTTTTCTTCAATTTGTTTTACAGGTTTATTATTCAGGTATAAGTATGCTGTTTTATACTTTTGCAAATCAGATATTAAAAAGGTTATTTTAAATTCATTACCTAATTCTATTTTTTCAGTTTTTGAACCATAAATAGTTGAAACATTAATAATTTTCGACAGGTCTTTATTATTTTTAATTATGTTTTTCTTTGGGATGTCTAAAGAATCTGTTTTAATACTATCATTTTGGCAAATGGCTAAGTTTACTGATAATACCATTAAAATTAATATGAATATTATTCGGTTTATTGTGTTTTTGTTTTTAAATTTTTTCATGATGAAATTTTTATGTGATTAATTGATTTTATATAAAAACGATGGATATTATTTAGCCAAATAAAAATCTTTCCGGATTACCCTTACAAAAATTTAATTTATTCAAAGGTGATTGAAAGGCATCTGTTAATGAAAAAATTTCAAGATATTCAAGGTATGAATCTATTCCGAATAAATTTACCATAAAGTCGGTACCAAAAAGTATATGCCCTGATATTTTTTCATAGAATTTAATTTTATCACCTGGTTTATTGTTAAATTTTTTATCTGCAAACTTATTAATGGCTTTTACTAATTTTTTATATTCCTTATTTGATTTACCAATATCTGAAAAATCAGTATAAACATTTTCAAATCTATCATCATTAATAATAGATAAAATTTCATTGATCCACTCTCCCCATCCATGTTCGGTTTTTTTAATCTCAACACCAAAATGGGCAAAATTTAACTTTAATTTCGGATAAATATTAAGTACTTTTTTCCATGTATATGGAGATACGATTTCCCAGTCAATTTCTTTGTCAATTATAACAAAACCCCCATCACTGCAATGGGTGGTAACAGGTATATTTTTTTCACAGCAAAACTGATATAGATAATTGACCTTATCAAATTTTTCAGGTTCGTTTTCGGGCCATGGGTTAAAACCTAAAGGTGGATATACCTTAATGCCTGAAAAAAAATTACTGCTCACATCATTTTTAAATGTTTTTATTTCATCAGAGTCGGATTTCTTATTAGGGAAAAGCTTTTCATAGTTATCAATAAAATCCTCGTATTTTCCGGTATATTTTCTAGTATATTCTCCGGTGCGTTCTCCGAAATATTTTTCCAACATCTTTGGTAAAGTGTTTTTTTTAGGAAATCCATCTTCCCCAAAATAGTGGTCTGGAATTTCTTTAATTTTTTTAATGACTAATACGAGATCGTCAGTATTTTTAATTATTGATTTTATGACTCTAATATCTTCATCATTTAATTTTTTTAATAATATGAGATTTTTAGTCTCTGAAATGTATTTTACTTTCTGCTTTAATGCTTCTGGAACATTTACTGAAGATGAGATTTTTATATTAACTCCTAAATCATAATTTTCAGTATTGATTCCTAAAAACGGAAAAACTTCCAAAAGATCAAATTCGGTGCTTTTTCTGTAATCTTGAATACCGTTAAACAAATCAATAGCCTGATCAATAATGGGTTTACGGGGTGCAAGATTATAATGTACTTTCTTTTTGTTTAAATCATCAAATCCTTTGTAATTAAAATCCATAATTAATGGTGTTAATATTACTTTATTAAATTGTTCACCATCAATTGTAAATGAATTATTTGCCTGTTGCCATTTTGAATTAATTCTTTTGTTGAACTCGGAAACATTTACTTTCCCGTGAAATTTTTCAATCTCATTTTTAACAGGCTTGTTTAATGACATATAATCTAATTCAATATAACGCAATTGCCTTCCAATATCATTTTCAAAGATTGAAAGCACATTAACTGCCCTTGATATTTTTTGTGACAGGTTCTTTTTTCCCTGAATAAATTTTTTTAAATTATAAAAACCTATTATTAAAATGATTATTAAAACTATAGTGAAAATAAATGCTAATATTGATAAAATCCAGATAACAGTTAGTTTCCAGATTTGTACAGATTGCATTTCATAATCAAACAGGTAGGTTGTTAAAATATAATACCAGTACCAGACTCCAATTCCTAAAGAAGTAATTATAATTATTATGGGAAATATTCGTATTAAAAATTTGATTAATTTGTTTTTGGAAATTTTTTTCGATTTTGAAGGAAAAATAATTTGTAATAAGATTTGAAATAAATTCCCATTTAATAAATCATTAAATGTAAGAGTATTATCAAGGAAAAAACGATTTAAGAATGCCAGCAGACCAGCATGACTTAAATTAAAAGCATGGCAATGGATGTCATAAAATATTTTTTTCTTTTTTATTTTCATGATTATCAACTAAGATGAATAAACAACTTTTTTAACGGTTCTTTTATCTCCAACAGAACATAAAATCACATATATACCTGTCTTCACTTGTTTGCCATTTTTATCTGACCCATCCCATCGAGAAGAAAATTCGTTTAATGAAGATTTTTTAACATCTAATAACTTAATTAACTGCGACTAAAAAGAATCCTGCAAAAAATAAATATTTTATCATAATACAAGTGTTTAATTTGTTTACTT
>JAIORT010000633.1 GCA_021107975.1 Bacteroidales bacterium
GTTAACAGCAAAATATCGTGGTAGTTTGAGTGCTTCAACTACTACTGCTACATCATCCGTTGTTATTATTACCTTAACTGGCTCCCATCCTAAAAAAATCACTGATTTTTTAAATACACTAACAAAAGAATATCTTGAAAGAAATCTGGAAAAGAAAAACAAAATTGCATTCAATACAGTAAAATTTATTGATACTCAAATTGCTGATATTGCAGATTCATTATCATTCGCAGAAAATAAACTTCAGACTTTCCGATCAAGACACCAGGTTATGAACCTGAGTTTTCAAGGCGAAAAGCTGTATGAAAAAATGAATACTTTTGAAAGTGAGCGGGCAATCATTATTGTAAAACAAAAATATTATAGTTATATCAAAAATTATTTTAATACAAATAAGGATGCTACTGATTTAATCGCTCCTTCTTCAATGGAGGTTCAGGATCCGGTGTTGAATAACCTGATAAGCGAAATGCTTGGCCTCAGCAACCAGAGAATGAACTATATTCAGAAGGATAATCCGAAGAATCTTTTTCTTAAAGATTTGGAAATCCAGATTTTAAATTTGAAAAATATAATTCTTGAAAACATTGATTATAATTATAACAAATCAGAAATAGCTTTACAGGATATTGACAGCCGGATGGCAAAATTAAATTCTCAGATTACTTACTTGCCTAAAACTGAAAGAGAATTAATAGGAATGGAAAGGCAATTTAAATTAAACGATGCTATTTATACATTCCTGCTTCAAAAACGTGCCGAGGCACAAATTGCCAGAGCTTCTAATGCCCCGGATTATGAGGTTGTTGATAAAGCTCTTAATTTTAGAGCATATATTATTTCGCCAAAAACAAAACTAAATTATATTATTGCAGCTATCCTGGGATTATTTTTTCCATTTATTGTTATAATTACTAAAGACTTCCTAACTAATAAGATTACTGATATAAAAGAGATTGAACAAATTTCATCTTTACCAATTATCGGACAAGTTTTACATAATAAAACAAAATCAACCGCAATAATAAGAGATTTTCCAAAATCACCGCTTGCTGACTCTTTTAGAGCAATAAGGACAAACCTCCAATTTTTTGCCAATGGTGCCGATAAAATGATAATTCTGATTACTTCATCAATGAGTGGAGAAGGAAAATCATTTTGCAGTATAAACATTGCTTCAGTATATGCTTTGCTTGGTAAAAAAACCCTACTATTAGGGTTTGATTTGAGAAGACCTGCCCTTTATAAAGATTTTAATCTTAAAAATGAAAAGGGAATTACTTCTTTCTTGATTAATAAAGCTGAAATTGATGAAATTATTCAGCCAACACAAATTGAGAATCTGGACTTAATTTCCGGGGGTCCTATACCGCCAAACCCTGTTGAGTTAATTGCTTCTCAAAGAACAAAGGTTTTTTTTAATGAGCTAAAGAAAAGATATGACTATATTATTATTGATTCCTCACCTATTGGTGCAGTTACCGATTCGTTTTTATTATTTGAATTTGCCGATATTAATATTTTTACAATTCGACACAATTATACTATTAAAGAAGCTGTAAAAACAAACTTGAAAAATATTAAAAATAAAAATGTTAAGAATATTACTTTGTTAATAAATGATATTAAACTGAAAAAGAATTCTTATGGATATGGCTATCAATCGAAATATTATTCAAATAATACAAATGAAGGTGGATTGAGGAAATTTTTAGGTTTCCATAAAAATGTTTAATCAGAGCTTTATTTTTTTTAATTTTCATAATATTAATACATAAGTTTATAGATAAACACTAATTGAATATTGGTTTTGTAATTATATAATTAATAAGTAATAATAATAAATAGTTTACTATGTCGATAAATATAACAATTCTTATTATACTAATTTTATCTACGGCTTTTATCAGTGGGTTATTTTATGTCTTATTAAAAATTGTATATAAAAAAATTGATAACAGAATAACTGATTTTGAGAAAAAAGTGAGTTCTGACTACAATCAAATAGAGGCATTATTTTCAATCTTCTCGGTTCTTAAAATAGATAAAACTTTACCTCCTTTCAGGGGTTGGGCTATTTCACCTGATTTTGCAACTATTTTACTTAATCAAATACTTGACAAACGCCCTAAAATAATAGTAGAGAGTGGTAGTGGTATGTCAACGATTTTAATTTCTTACATGTTGAAAAAAAATAATTTCGGACATCTGTATTCACTTGAACATGAAAAAAATTATGCAGTGAAAACCGAAAATTTATTAATTTCCCATAATCTTATTGACAAAGCTACTGTAATTAAAGCGGATCTTATACCCTTCATTATCAATAACAGTGAATATAAATGGTATGATATAAATTTCCTGAAATCAGACCAAAAAATTGATATGTTAATAATTGATGGACCACCATCTTCTATTCAGCCAAAAGCAAGATATCCGGCTTTGCCTCTGCTTGAAAAATATTTAAATGATGATGCGATTATTTTAATAGACGATTGCAAAAGGGAGGAAGATCATGAAATTGTAAAACTCTGGTTAAGCGAATTCACTGACTATGTGGAGGAATGGTATGATATAGAAAAAGGTGCCGTTATCTTAAAAAAACGGGTATAATATAGTGATCGGGTAAATTAGGACAGGAATTAATAGAAAAAGTGAGTTTTAAGAAAAAATTTTTTAAAAATATAATCACACTTGGAGGTTACAATTATAGTTCTCAGATCGCCAATTTTTTATCCTCCATTATACTTTCCAGGCTTCTTTTACCTGAAGAATATGGATACGTAGCATTAATTTTAGTTTTTACAGGGTTTGCTACAATTTTTTCTGATGCAGGGTTATCTTTCGCTGTTATCAGGAGTGATTATGGAAGAACATTTCAGAAGGCTGTTAGCAACCTGGCTTTCTATATAGGCATACTACTGTTTCTTATTATGATTTTGTTAGCTTACCCTATATCCCTTTTTTATGGAGATAATACATTGGTATTGCCTACCATGGTTTTATCGGTTACTTTTATTGTTGGAGCTTTAAAAATAGTTCCAATGGCTATTATTTTAAAAAATTTGGATTTTAATTATGTTGGAAAAGTTCGGCTTATTTCAAATTTAATAAGTATTTTTTTAATAATATTGTTAGCCTTTTTGGGTTTTTCGTATTGGTCGCTGATTATTCCGCAAATTTTTCTTCATTTAATCCAATATATTTTATCTGAAAATAAAGTAAAACTTGGATTCAAATTTTACAGATTCAACTATATAATAGCAGCCTATAAAAAAACTAAAAGTCTGATTACTAATTTAAGCGGATTTAATATAATTAATTATTGGGCAAGAAATGCAGATAATTTGATTATAGGTAGATATTACAGTAGTTTCGATTTGGGAATTTATAACAGGGCTTACAAGATGTTACAGTTGTCATTAAACCTTATAACAGGCTTATTTGGTACAGTATTATATCCCAGTTTAAAAAGGTTTAAATCGGAGGGTGGTAATATTAATCCGGAGTATGAAAGCATTTTAGGTATAATTAGTTTAATAAGCTTTCCTATTAGCGCAACATTGATCTTAATTCCTGAACTATTTGTAAAAGTACTTTGGGGCGAAAATTGGATTATGGTGGCTGATTTATTGCCGTATTTTGGTATATTAATAATGTTTCAAACTTTGATTTCAACAACCGGACATATTTATATTTTACTGGAAAAAGAGAAGACTATGATGTATCTTGGGGTTGTATCGGCATTTTTATTGGTTCTGGCTATAGTAATTGGATCATTTTATTCTGTAGAGTGTATAGCAATTACTTATACAAGTTGTTTTCTGGTGATACTTGTACCTATTAATGTGTATATAGGGTTTATTAAAACATTTGGTTTTTCATGGTCGTATATTATGAAATTCTGGGTGCCTAAAATAACTTTAGGTATTCTTATTTTTGTATCTGTATTGCTGGAAAAAGAAATATGGCTGGTTGGATTAATAATAATATTCTTAATTCATTTATTGTATTATCAAAAAAATGAAATTATAAAATTGATAGAAATCATATATTATAAAATAGTGAAAAATAAATATTAAATTTTTTTTGCATAGCACGAATTGATTAATTATCCCTTATATAATTGAAAATATTTTAAATGGTGGAAGTAAAACATTTGAAATGGGACTCGGATTTTTTTAATTTAAAAATAGGTTCTGCAGTTGTAAATTCATTTGACGATCTTATCAAAATAAAGTCATTAGCACAAAATGAATATTATCAGCTTATTTATGTTTATTCAGGAAATCCGATTTATGAAATAGATAACTTTTATATTGAACGAAAGATTACATACTATCAAGAAAATCTGAAAGAAATTAATTTTAATATACCCGAAAATATAATCATAGAATCATTAAATGAAACTAAACATTGGAATGAAAGACTAAAAAAACTCGCCATTTTATGCGGCAGGTATTCCAGATTTAATAAAGATGTAATTTTACAAAGTAAATTTGAAGAACTATACATGATGTGGATAGATAAATCAATAAAACGAATTCTTGCGGATGAAGTTATTGGAGTTTTTTTTAAAAAAGAGCTTGTTGGATTTGTTACTTTGCAAAAGTTTGATAGAATTGGTAAGATTGGACTGTTTGCTATCGATGAGAATCATCAGGGTAAAAGCATTGGTGGTCTGTTAATGAAAATGTCACAAAAATGGTTTTTGGAAAAGAATATTAAAGCTGCTGAAGTGGTTACTCAAAAAAGTAATATAGGTGCTTGTAAGCTTTATGAAAATTATGGGTATTTAATTAGTAAAGAAGATTATGTCTATCATTTATGGTTATAATCAAACATGAATAATATGATTCCATTTAATAAACCCTTTTTAACAGGGAAAGAAGCCCACTACCTGTATCAGGCTGTTTATTCGGGTAAAATATCAGGTAATGGTATTTATACACAAAAGTGCCAGAAATTTTTTGAAGAAAAATATAGTTTTAAAAAGACGTTACTAACAACAAGTTGTACCGATGCTCTGGAGATGGCTGCTATATTAATTGATATACAACCTGATGATGAAGTGATAATACCCTCATTTACTTTTGTCAGTTCAGCAAATGCTTTTGTACTGAGAGGCGCAAATATTATTTTTGCAGATAGCAGCAAAGAAAGCCCTAATATTGATGTTGAAAATATTGAAAAGTTAATAACACCAAGAACAAAAGCAATTGTTATAGTGCATTATGCCGGAATAGCAGTTGATATGGACAAAGTCATGGAACTTGCAAAAAAATATAACATTTTTGTAATTGAAGATGCTGCACATTCTATTGATAGTTATTATAAAGGACATGCCTTAGGGGGAATCGGACACCTGGGAACTTTTTCTTTTCATGAAACAAAGAATGTAATTTCAGGTGAAGGTGGTATGTTGGTAGTAAATGATGAACGATTTACTAAAAGAGCTGAAATAATTTGGGAAAAAGGAACCAACAGATCAGCTTTCCATAGAGGAGAAGTTAACAAATACGGATGGATGGATATTGGCTCTTCATTTTTACCATCTGAGATTGTGGCGGCGTTTTTATATGCTCAATTAGAAAATTTAGAGACGATTCAGCATAAACGTATTTGGATTTGGAATAGATATTTTAATGATTTGAAGAAATTAGAGGATGCCGGAAAAGTAAAATTACCTGTTGTTCCTGATTATGCAACCCTTAACGGACATATGTTTTATTTAATTTGTAATTCATATAGCGAAAGAAATAATTTAATTGGCTTTTTGCGGGACAAAGGAATTCTTTCCGTGTTTCATTATTTAAGTTTGCACAAAAGTCCGTTTTATAAGGATAAGCATAAAAGAGGAGAATTAATATGGTCTGATTATTATGAGAGAAGGTTGATTAGGTTACCATTGTTTTGGGAGTTAAAGGAGGAAGAAATTGATTATATTGTTAAATCAGTTAATGAGTTCTATAGATAAATGAAACATCCATACTACGGACAAGTTAAGAAAAATATCACACACAGGAAAATCAATTATTTTGTGTGTTCCATGCTCGAATTGGCAAGGCGGGCACCTATAAAACAACATCTGATTGCAAAAATGTTAATAGGATGAAAAAAATTTTACATATAGCTATAGACGAAAAATTTATTGAAAGTGCTAATTGGCAGTTTGAAAAAATATATCCCGGATCGAATAAGTTCTATATTATTATTCCTGATGTAGAAAATTATAAATTTAAACATATAAAAACACATACTAACTTCGAAATACTATCAAATAATAAACAATCTTCAAAATTAATTTTAGATCAAATAGATGAGTATGATTTAGTTGTTTTACATAATCTTGACTATTTCAAGAGCCAGATAGTTAATAAATCGAATAAAAAGATTAAATTTCTGTGGTTATTTTGGGGTTTTGAGATTTATAATGAGCATAAATATTTTTCAAAAAAAATATATGGGGATTTAACCAAAAAAAAGTTTATCGATTTTAAGTTGAAAAACATAAAACATGAATTAATACGGAAATATTATGAATTCATAGAATTTTCTATATATCGAAAGTTCATGAAATTTAAAGCTGTTAAAAGGATAAATTATTTTAGTTCATCTGTAAAAGAAGAATTTGATTTAATGAAAAACCTGAACATAATACCTTCGGAATACATTAGATTTTCATATTATCCATTAGAGTTTATAATAAAAAATCATGAAGATATATACGTTTCAGGAAACAACATCCTTCTTGGTAACTCTGCTTATGCATCTAATAATCATTTAGAAGCATTTGAAATATTAAAAAAAATTAATTTACAAAACAGAAAAATTATTGTACCTTTAAGTTATGGTGATGAAGATTATGCAAAGGAAATTAAAACAAAAGGAGATATTATTTTTAGAAATCAATTCGTGCCGTTAACTGAATTTTTTTCTTTAACTGAATATAACAATATTATTCAAAGCTGTGATGTATTAATTATAAACACTTACAGGCAACAGGCTATTGGAAATATAGTAGCTATGATATGGATGGGTGCTAAAGTCTATTTAGATGAGCGAAATATAGTTTATCATTACCTGAAAAGGATTGGTTGTT
>JAIORT010000540.1 GCA_021107975.1 Bacteroidales bacterium
TAAAAACATTGACTGGTGGGATATACTTTCGGTTCATGAAAAAAAGTCAATTGAAAAAGGAATTAAACAACTTGATAACGGAGAAGGAATACCGCATAATATTGTAAGGGAAAAAGTAGAAAATCTATTAACTAACAGAAGCTACCACTCTTATTGACACACTGTTTTGCACTTACAGATTCGCATCCAGGAACGCCAAAACATTATTTTCAATTCTTTTTAATATATCTCCGGTTTCTGACTTTTTAAATCTCTCGCCTGTAATTTTTTCATAAAGTTCGATATACCGCTCGGAGACACTATTAATAAATTCATCGGTCATTTCAGGAACCTTTTGTCCTTCCTGTCCCTGGAAACCATTATCCATCAACCATTCACGGACAAACTCTTTTGATAATTGCTTCTGAGTCTCTCCTTTTGCGAATCTTTCTTCATAACCGTCTTTATAGAAATAACGTGAAGAGTCGGGTGTGTGTATTTCATCAATCAGGAATATTTTACCGTCTTTTTTACCAAATTCATATTTAGTATCAACCAGGATAAGTCCTTTATCGGCTGCTATTTCCGAGCCGCGTCTAAAGAGTTCGGCAGTATATTTTTCAAGAAGTACATAATCTTCTTCCGAAACAAGACCCTGCTCAATAATTTCCTCCTTTGAGATATCCTCGTCATGCCCTTCAGCGGCTTTTGTAGTTGGCGTAATAATAGGTTCGGGAAATCTCTCATGCTCCCTCATACTGTCAGGAACAGGCACGCCGCAAATTTCTCTTGCACCCTTTTTATAAGTTCGCCACGAACTGCCTGTAAGATAACCCCGGATGACCATTTCAACGGCAAAAGGTTCGCAAAAATGTCCGATGGTAACCATAGGATCGGGTGAAGCTATTTTCCAGTTCGGGCAGATGTCAACCGTTGCATCCAGAAACTTTGAAGCGATTTGGTTCAGAACCTGACCTTTGTATGGAATTCCCTTAGGCAAAACCACATCAAAAGCCGAAATGCGGTCGCTAACTATCATCACTAAATATTTATCGTCAATGTTGTAAACGTCCCTAACTTTTCCTTTATAAAAATTTTTTTGCCTGGGGAAACTGAAACCGGTTTTAATAATTGCGTTGCTCATTTTTATTTGTTTATTATGTTTTGTTGAATATTAATTAATAAAATTTTATTTATTGCTGGCTATTTACCATCAGGAAAACATATTTGTTATTGGTTATATTGTTATAAGTTAAAAGTTATAACACAATTTTTTCGACAATTTTTTCGACAATTCAGGTCCCTTACCCACATTCCTACTTCGACCTGAAATGTCTTAACTTTAACACTTATAATGCACTATCTTTACTATTATACGCCTTAATGATCCTCGTAACCAACTTATGCCTTACAACATCCCTGTCATCAAGATAAATAAAATCTATTCCCTGAATATCCTTCAATAGTCTTGCAGCCTGCTTTAACCCGGAAGCCTGGTTTTTCGGAAGATCAATCTGTGTAATATCGCCGGTAACAATAAATTTTGCAGATTTACCCATACGGGTAATAAACATCTTTAACTGCATTTCGGTTGCATTTTGAGCTTCGTCTAAAATAGCAAATGCATGGTCTAAGGTTCTGCCGCGCATAAAAGCAAGCGGAGCAATCTCAATAGTGCCATCTTCCAGATATTTCAGAAGCTTCTGAGTGGGTAGCATATCTCTTAATGCATCATATAAAGGCTGCAGGTATGGATCGAGCTTATCCCTGAGGTCGCCAGGTAAAAAGCCCAGGTTTTCTCCTGCCTCAACTGCCGGACGTGTTAAAATTATTCTTTTTACTTCCCTATTCTTTAACGCTCTCACCGCCAATGCAACGGCAGTATAAGTTTTACCTGTTCCGGCGGGACCTATGGCAAAAATCAAATCGTTCTTGTTACTGCTTTCCACCATCTTGCGTTGATTCTCGGTCAATGCTTTTACAAGCAGCCCTCCCCTGCCATGAACCAAAACATCATTTGATTTTGGAAAAGAAACTGTCGAAACATTATTATCTTCTTCTTCCATAATTTGTTCAATATCAACCTCAGATATCTTACCGAATTTGTCGTAGTTAAGAAGTAATAAATTGAACTTCTCCTCAAAATCGTCAAGTTCATCTTTATTACCAATGGCTTTTACCATATCGCCACGTGCAATAATTTTTAATTTTGGGAAATAAGATTTAATATGATTAATGTTTTTATCATTCACTCCGTAAATGTCAAGCGGACTGTATGATGTAATGCTGATGATTCTTTCTGTCATAAATAAATTCAAATTTACTAAAAAATGCTAATATTAACGTTTAATTACTAATTTTGGGTACTGTACTGAAACGCATAAACTTTGCAAAAGTCTCATAATTAATGTTATCCCGAAATTTCAGGATTAATTATGTTGATATTATTTTGCTCCCGAATACTCGGGATAGTTTAGCATCAGTTTACAAAATTAATGGAATTTAATTACTGAATTTAACAGAACGACAGATAATTTATGCCAATCATTACTTTAATCAGTGACTGGGGATTGAAAGACCACTACTCAGGGGCAGTGAAAGGAGCCATCCTTACTAAGGTGCCTGAAGCAACTATCGTTGATATTTCCCATAGTATTCCTTCGTTTGAAATAGAACAGGCTGCATTTGTTATACGAAATTCCTATCGCTATTTTCCTGAAGGCACTGTACACATCATCGGTGTTAATACCGAAGAATCCGACACAAATCCTCATACTGCGGTTGAGGTTGACGGGCAATTTTTCATCGGAACCGATAACGGCATATTCTCCCTTATATTTGACAAACCACCTGATAAGATAGTGGAATTGACTATTATTCAGGATTCGGATTCTTTTACTTTTTCAACACGCGACCGCTTTGTAAAAGCTGCTGTTCACCTTGCTCAGGGTAAAAAGATTGAAGATCTTGGTACTGTGAAAGATAAAATAATTGAAAAGATATTACTTAAACCTGTTGTTAATGATAATGTTATTAAAGGGCATGTAATCTACATCGACTCTTATGAAAATATAATAACCAATATTAAAGAATCTTTATTCAGTGAAGTTTGCAATGGGCGCAAATTCAATATATTTTTCAGGACTTATGAAATTAATAAGATAAGTCGCTCTTATACCGATGTTCCTGTCGGAGAGATACTGGCTCTGTTCGATTCCACAGGTCTTCTTGAAATTGCCATGAACCAGGGAAATGCTGCAGGTTTACTGGGACTGGATTTTAAGGATATGGTCCGGATTGAATTCAAATAGAATCTTTTTATATATTTATTCCGTACTTTAAAACACTTAGTATTATGAAACTGATTTTATGTTCATTGTTGATTATTTTATCCTTCAGCCTAATGGCGCAAATTACTCGTGATGAAGCCATCGATCTGGTTATTACGGAAATTGTTGGACCTGATTCTTTAATGTATAACCATCTTTACTCCCGGTACGATAAAATGTATTTAAACGATACACTTTGGTTAGAAGGATTTTTAGATTATTACACCTGCCCGTTCGCTGAAAACTGGGTATTCTTTATTGATGATTGTCCCTTGGCACATTGGGCACATCCCTGCCGCTATGTTTTTATGGATGCAAATAATGCTGATTATGAGGTTATAGATGAGGATTGGCCTCCATATCCTTTTTTATATAACTACATGGATTTTCTGTTGGAATGGGAATGGATACTTTCAACCCATATTGATCCTTATCAACTTTTACAGAAAGAGGAATTCATGATAACGGCTCCAAATCCATTTCAAAATCACCTAAATATCAACATTCAATCAGACATTAATGAACCTTTACTTCTTCAACTTTTTGATTCAAATGGGCGTATTGTGATGTCTTATACAGAAAATGAATCTTTGAAAATTGAATGGTTAGTGAAACTGAATACTGAAAATCTGGAAGCCGGTATTTATGTTCTCATTGTTTCAAATAAAAATCAATTATTATTCAGTAAGAAGCTAATAAAAACTGACTAATGAAAAAACAAATATGCCAATAGTATAGAGGCAATTATCCCTATAAAATCCGCTATCAGTCCGCAGGTAACGGCATGCTTTTTAAAATCCGATACAATAGATTAAGTTTGGAATTCGTAAAGAAAAACCAATCCCTAATACCGATAAATATCGGTATCATTACAAAATCCAAATTCCATTATTAAATTAGAATAATAAAATAATGGAATCCCGAAACCCGATAGTTATCGGTTTTCGGGGTCCATTTTAGTTTTATGTATTTCAAACTATTACTTGCGATTTATCATATTAGAATTATATAAAATACTGAAGTCTGGATTTACTTATGTTATCCACTTTGTTACTAATTTACTTTTGTAAATAGACTATTCAAAATATTTGCCCATTCATTAAATCTACACATGATTAAGCATCTGTTTACATTTGTAACACATATAAATAATTCTTATTACATGGTTTACATTAATACATTTCTGAATTTATATCTAATACCAACTCAATACAAGCCTTATCTTATTATTTATCAGGCTTTACAGTAATTTATATAAAGTCATCATTTAAGTATTTCGTTTACAAATAAACAATTCTCAACTTTTTGCTTTCTTATATTCCTTTTTATTGATACACATTATTTTAAAGTGTTGATAATTTTTATAAATCAATGTTGTTTAGATTTATAAATATATTTACATTTGTAACAACTAATATTAAAATAAATTCTTTAAAATTTTATTACATCTGTAAATTATATGTTTAATGAATTTTATATAAATATACAATTGTAAACGCATAAAAATTAATTTTTTTCACAAAAAAAGCATACTTATTATGATCGATCGTATTCAATTAATCCTGAAAACAAAAAACCTCTCCCCTTCCCAATTCGCTGATGAAATAAATGTTCAGCGTTCGAGTGTTTCACATATTTTATCGGGAAGGAATAAACCCAGCCTTGACTTTATTTTGAAAATACTTACCTCCTACCCTGAAATTAATTCCGACTGGCTGTTGTTTGGCAAAGGGCAAATGATAAAGCAAACCGAACGGGAAGAAAAAATTATTATAGAAGATAAACAGGAAATTGTTTCACAATTAGAACTTAAAGAAGAAAAACCACAAGAAAAAATTCCTGTTCCATCTTTTCCTGACGCAATTGAAAAAAAGGAAGTTCAATCAGGAGAAATCGAAAAGATAGTAGCATTATACAAAAATAAGACTTTCAGGGAGTATTCGCCAAAATAAATTCCTGAATGCAATAACAAAGCTATTATTCAAACTCTTCCAGGTTTTCTGCCCTGCAAACCCCACTATAAACTCTGGAAGGTCTTTGATAAATCAAAAATCTTAATACCTCTCAACTTTCGAGAAAAAGAAATCGCTCTCAATAACTGCATTCTCATCGCTGTCGGAACCATGAACTGCATTTTTCTCTAAGTCGGTGCCGTATAATGCACGAATGGTACCCTGCTCAGCATTTGCCGGATTTGTTGCCCCTATAAAATTACGATATGATTCCACAGCATTTTCTTTCTCAAGTATTGCAGCTACTATAGGCCCTGACGACATAAAATTCACCAGGTCGTTATAGAATGGACGTTCTTTATGCACTTCATAGAATTTCTTTGCCTGGTCAAGCGAAAGTTTTGTATATTTCATAGCAATGATATTAAATCCTGCTTCGTTGATTTTCGCCAAAATAGGCCCGATGTATCCCTTTTTTACAGCCATTGGCTTAACCATTGTCAATGTGATGTTTCCTGTCATAATTTTATAATTTTAATTTAAGGTCGGCAAAATTAAGGATATTTTATAAATTTGCATCCTAAAATTCTAAATCTTATATTTTTTGAAAACATTTGATTTTTCTAAGCTAAAAGAGTTACTTCCAGTCAAAAAGAACATCCTTATTACTGCACATAGCAATCCTGACGGCGATGCGCTTGGTTCATCTTTAGCACTGTATCATTTTTTAATACAATTGGGGCATAATGTTTATATAATCGTACCGGATGAATATCCCTATTTCCTTGCATGGATGCCGGGTCAGGAGCAAATTCTGATTTATGAACACAACAAAAACCATTGTGATTCTCTTTTCAATTCAGCCGAACTGATTTTCAGTCTCGATTACAATGCACCGAACCGGATTGGAAAAGCAACAGAGTCTTTTAAAAAAGCAGCGTGTACAAAAATCCTGATCGACCATCACGTTCAACCCGAAATAACTGCTTATGACCTTGTTTATTCAACTACCGAAACTTCATCTACATCCGAACTAATCTATGACATGATCGTGTCAGTAAACCCAAACCTGTTCAATAAAGTCATTGCAGAATGTCTTTATGTGGGCATTATGACGGATACGGGATCGTTCAGTTTTGACTGTAATTCTGAAAAAACATATCGTGTTGTTGCCGAATTATTTAAACAAGGCATTGACGGTGCACATATCCACCGCCTTGTATATGACACATACTCGGAAAGCAGAATACGGATGCTGGGTTATTGTTTAAGCGAAAAACTAAAAATTATTCCGAAGTATTGTACCGCTTATATTTCTTTAACCATTGACGAACTTAACAGGTACCAATACATAAAAGGTAACACTGAAGGTATTGTAAATTATCCTTTATCTATTAAAGGGATCAAATTCGCCGCATTATTCACGGAGAGAAAAGATAAGGTCAGGATATCATTCCGCTCGGTCGGAGATTTTTCAGTAAACGCTTTTGCACGGAAACACTTTGAAGGCGGTGGTCATAGAAATGCTGCCGGTGGCGATTCATATACTACTATGGATAAAACATTGGAAAAATTTGAACGTTTATTGGAGGAATATGAAGAATACTTAAAAACATAGCGCCATAAATGGCAAGTTACATGATATTCAGCAATCGCTTACTAATTGTGGATTTGCAAAAAAACATTCAATAAGCAACATACAATAATCAATAAACAAGTAAAAAATGAAAAAATTTGATTTAGAAGATAGATTTAAGGAAACCATTAATTACAAATACAAAGAAATTAG
>JAIORT010000001.1 GCA_021107975.1 Bacteroidales bacterium
GCAAAACAGACATTTACAATTTGTAATTGTAAAACATTTTGTATTTATTTTTTAAAATTTGCATTTTGCATTTTACAATATAAATATTCCTTATTTTTGCTCCCAAAATTTCATGTATGGATTTAAGTAAGATTTTGTCTATTTCAGGTAAGCCGGGCTTATATAAAATGCTGGCACAAACCAAAAACGGAATGGTGGTTGAGTCTTTATCAGATGGCAAAAGGTTCACTGTCTTTGCTCATGAGCGTATAAGCTCACTTGAGGAAATTAGTATTTATACTAACGATGAAGATTTACCATTAAAAGATATTCTCAAAAGTATCTTTGAAAAACAAAATGGAGAAGCAGCCATTTCGTATAAATCCGATTCTGCCGAACTGAAAACATTCTTTGAAGAGGTAGTACCCACTTATGACAAAGAAAACGTTTATGTTTCAGATATTAAGAAGGTAATTTACTGGTACAATCTTTTACAGGAGAAGGGCATGTTGGAATTTGAAGAAGAGAAAGAGGAGGAGAAAGAAGATGAGAAAGAAAAGCCCGAAGAAAGCAAAGAGGAACCATCTGAAAAGATAAAAGACACAAGTAAAGAAGCTGAAAAAACCAAAGAATAAAATATTTTGTGGAATTTTGTGTTTTTGTGATTTAGTGGCAAAAAACAACGCCACAAAAACACTATCCCGAAAACTTTCGGGACTAAAATACACAAAAACTGCAATAAAAATGGAAATAAGGCTATAAAGGTATGCTCTCAATTTATTAACACCTCATGAGAAAAGTAATTGCCGATCATGTAGTTGAAAACATTTATTATCCTGTTGAAGGCAATTATATCATTCGTTTAAAATCACCTGTTAACATTCCGCCTGTTAAACCCGGAAATTTTGCACAATTGCTTATTAATAATTCTCCTGGTGTTTTTCTGAGAAGACCTTTTTCTATCCTAAACGTAGATTACAAAAAAAGGATAATTAGCTTTTATGTAAAAATAATTGGAAAAGGAACAGGACAACTCGGAAAATACAAAAAAGGTGATAAGGTAAATGCTATTTATCCGCTTGGCAACAGTTTTTCAATACCCGAACAGGGAAACAAAGCGTTACTAATTGGAGGCGGTTCAGGGATTGCTCCTTTTATTCTTCTTGGAAAAGAACTTAAAAAAAATAATATCCGAACTACATTTCTTTTAGGAGGGAAAAGTAAAAAAAATATTCTGCTGATTGAGGAATTTGAAAAATACGGCAAAGTGCTTTGTACAACTGAGGATGGGAGCCTTGGAGAAAAAGGTTTGGTAACAGACCATTCCATCTTTCAATCGGCACCTTTTGATTTTGATAAAATTTATACTTGTGGACCCGACCTTATGATGAAAACCATCGGGAAAATAGCAAGGCAAAGAAGCATAAATTGTGAAGTGTCGCTCGAAAATAAAATGGCTTGCGGTTTCGGGGCTTGCTTATGTTGTGTTACTGAAACCGTTGAAGGAAATAAACGTGTTTGTATGGAAGGACCTGTTTTTAATGTAAACTACCTGAAATGGCAGATTTAAGTGTTAAAATACATAACATTGAATTTAAAAACCCTGTTACAACAGCATCAGGCACTTTTGGTTTTGGAGTTGAATTCGAAGATTTTATTGACCCGAATCTGCTTGGTGGGATTTTTGTGAAGGGCTTGACATTAAAAAACAGGGAAGGCAATCCATACCCCCGCATGGCTGAAACCGCATCAGGAATGTTAAATGCCGTAGGATTGCAAAACAAAGGAGTGGATTACTTTATCGAAAACATTTATCCCGGGATAAAAAATTACGACACTCACATCATTGCCAATATTAACGGCTCAACGGTGGAGGAATACATCGGGGTAGCGGAAAAACTAAATGATCTTGAAAAAATTCCGGCGATTGAGTTAAATATTTCCTGTCCGAACGTAAAGCAGGGCGGAATGCTTTTCGGAACAAGCTGCCGGTCTGCTATTGCCGTTACAGATGCCATTCGAAAAGTTTATAAGAAGACACTTATTGTTAAATTATCTCCAAATGTAACCGACATAGCCGAAATAGCAAAAGCAGTGGAAGGCGCCGGCGCCGATGCCGTTTCACTTATCAATACTTTACTTGGAATGGCTGTTAATGCTGAGACCCGCAGACCGTTACTATCAACTGTTACAGGCGGGTTATCAGGACCTTCAATTAAGCCTGTTGCATTAAGAATGGTATGGCAGGTTTATAATGCCGTAAAAATTCCGGTTTTTGGTATCGGTGGGATAATGAATGCAACCGATGCTATTGAGTTTATTCTCGCCGGTGCAACGGCTGTACAGGTAGGAACCGCTAATTTTATCGACCCACAGGTCTGCGAAAAAATCATTAATGGTATTGAAGAATACCTGAACCACCACAATATTAAATCGGTAAAAGATTTAATCGGCGCCCTGGAAATATAGTGTTATGTTTTGGGTTTAGGTTTGGGTTTAGGTTTGGATTTGGATTTTGCTTTTACTAATTCTTCTTTCACACTCTCAAGTTCCTTACTGAGGTCTGCATTTTCCTGTTTTAATTTCTTAACCAGCGATTTTTGTCCTGATAATTCATTTTCCAATTTTGACTTTTCATTTTCCAATTCTTTAACTATATTTTTTAAAGTCGAAATATCGGAAAGGTATTCCGTAATTTTCTGATCCAGGAGTTCTATATTGCTATACTCTGCCATGATTTCTGATTTTAATGATTAATGATAAATTGTCAGTTTCTGTCCTACCACGATTATATCGGGATCCTCTATATTGTTATCTTTTGCTAAATCAACATACATAAACCCGTCCCCGTAAATTTTCTTTGCAATTGAAAACAATGTCTCGCCTTCATTTACTATATAAATATCTTCTTTCACGGCTTTCGTCTCATTCTCCTTCGCAAGTTTTTCCAATAACTCCTTGTTAGTTGCCTTCAAATCATTGTTTTGCTTCTCAGCTTTTGATAAATTAGCCTTTAACTCAGTTACTTCTTCAGTTGTATATCCATCAACCTTTTTCTCATGCGATTCCGAATAAAAAGCGTAAATTATTATCCATACAACTAAAAGAATAATAAAAAGGACTGCTGCAATACTCCCAAAGATTAATCTGTTTTTACTGGTTTTTTCAATTTTTTTTAATAATTGAAATGCTTCTAAATCCGCATCACACTGCGGACAAGCTTTTGTTTCATCAGATATACCTGATGAATGACATACCGGACATTCCATGTTTTTTTATTTTTAGGTGTTGATAATTGAAATTAACGAGCCGAAATATATGAAAAAAATTAATACAATAGCAAATCTTTTTTAATATATGGTATATTATTTGGTAAATTTACACATTTAATTAAAGTATTAACTATTCATTTAAAATTATCATTATGAAGAAAGTAATTCAGTTTTCATTGGTTTTGTTAACATTGATCTTTTTAGGATCATGTACAACAAGGCATGTACAAAGAGTTTCACCGGATCAACAAATTGATTTAAGTGGAAGATGGAATGATACAGATTCAAAACAAGTTGCTCAATCGTTAACGCAACAAATGCTTAGCAAAACCTGGATCGCAGATTTTCAACAGAAGCACAGTGGTAAAAAGCCTGTTGTAATTGTCGGTTTGGTAAAAAATAAAAGTCATGAGCACATCTCTGCTGAAACATTTATAAACGATATTGAAATGGCAATATTGGATGTTGGCAGTGTCAGGCTTGTACAAGCCAGCGAAGAAAGGAACGAATTAAGAGAAGAAAGAGCTGACCAGCAAGATTTCGCATCCACTTCAACTACAAAAAAGTGGGGACTGGAATTAGGCGCTGACTTTATGCTACAAGGCACTATTAATTCAATAGTTGACTCCTATAAAAAAGAAAAGGTAATCGAATACCAGGTTGACCTTGTACTATCGAATCTTGAAACAAATGAAATGGTTTGGAGGGGTCAGAAGAAAATAAAAAAACATATTACAAATTAATTTATCGGTATTGATTTTAAAATGATAAAAATAAACAGGACGATTATTATTGTCTGCTCGGTAATATTGTTTATAATTGCCGGAGGTTGTGCAACTTACTACCAAAAGACACTGAAGTTCCAGAATTATATTTATGATGGTAAGCTTGAAAAAGCAAAAGCATTACTTGATAATGATCAAAAAGCAAAAACAGGCAAAAACAAGTTATTATATTTTCTTAATAACGGTTGGGTTTCATGGATGATGAACCTGAATGAAGAAAGTAATAAGGCACTTGCAGAAGCGGATATTATAATTGAGGATCAGCAAAAAAATTATGCATTAGAAGCACTTTCGATTATTTCAAATCCGGGTATTAAACCATACAAACCTGAAGACTTCGAGAACGTTATGGTTAATTATTTTAAGGCTCTGAATTATCTGAATATCGGGCAATATGATGAAGCTCTTGTTGAATGCAGAAAAATTAATATAAAATTGTACGAATTAAATGATAAATACAAAGATCATAAAAACCGTTATTCGGATGATGCTTTTGCACATATTATCATGGGGCTAATTTATGATGCGAATAAAGAATATAATGACGCATTTATAGCGTATCGGAATGCAATTGAGGTTTATGAAAATATCTATGAGAAGAATTTTAATGTAAATATCCCTCAACAATTAAAATGGGATTTATTAAGAACGGCATACATTAATGGTTTCTATAACGAGCTTCATGAGTACGAAAAAAAATTCAACCTGAAATATGAACACAAAATCTTTAAAGGCGGAGAAATGGTTTTTTTCTGGCAGAATGGTTTGGGACCGGTTAAATCGGAATGGAGTATAAATTTTACAAAAATTGATGGTGAAGGTGGTATGGTAATTTTTGCAAATGATGAGCTTGGACTGACATTTCCTTTTTACATAGGCGATAAATCAGATGAGGAAAAAAGTGATTTTGCAAAATTGAGCTTTCTAAGAGTAGCTTTTCCAAAATACCTTGAAAGGAAGACTGTGTTCGATAGTGCAGAAATAACTGTTAATGATACGGTATATCCTTTATACCTTGCTGAGGACATAAATAGTATTGCATTTAAAACACTGCATGACCGGATGATACGTGAAATGGCAAACTCATTATTACGCCTGGCTGCCAAAAAAGCAATGGAAATGGCTGTTAGAGAAGAAAACGAGGAAGCAGGAACCGCCGTCAGTATCATCAATGCTTTAACCGAAAAGGCAGATACCAGAAACTGGCAGACTTTACCTTACGAGATATACTATACCAGAATTCCTTTGGCAACAGGCAAAAACGCATTGAATCTAATTACATATTCACCGGATTTATCAGATACACAAACTTTTGAATTCAATATAGAAAAAGGTAAAACTTATTTTCATACATTTCAAAGTCTTGAGAGTTACCCTCCGGAACCTTATTAATAGAATCATAATTCTAAATTCCTAATTCTTTTTTGTTAATTTAGCAACGCTTTCAAACAGCGAATAAATGGCTATTTCTTATAACAAATATATTCTATTAGTTTTTGTATCGCTTTTTTCGAACATCAGCATTGCACAGGATACAAATCTCCTTATCCTTCCTGATACCACTTACGAAATTACCGACCCCGATTTCGAACTACTCATGGCAGCAACAGAAGGAGACACTTCCAAAGTTAAAGCCCTGCTGGAAATAGGTACGGATGTAAATACCACAACTTACGATGGAGTTACTCCATTGATGTATGCTGCACAAAACGGTCATCTCAGGACAGTTGAAATTCTTATCGACAACGGAGCCAAAGTAAATGCCTTACCTTATAATCAGGTGAGTGCATTCATGGGGGCTTGTATTGCCGGACATGTTATGGTTGCCGATACTTTGATACTGAACGGCGCGGACGTTAATACGAAAAATCCGGACCAGTTAACACCACTTATGTATGCCGCTGCTTTTGATAATCTTATACTAACTGATTTGCTGATATTTTACGGCGCTAATATGAATCAAAAGGATTTACATGGAAATACGGCTCTGCTGTATGCTGTTTATTACAATAACCTTGAAATTACCGAGATGCTTCTTGAATACGGTGCAAACATCGATACAACAGATAATAATGGATTTACTCCTTTAATGGTGGCAGCACAAAACGGTTATCTCCAACACGTGGATTTTTTAATCTATAAAGGAGCTAATATCGAAACAACAAATGAAAATAATTTAACAGCACTTTCTTTAGCCATCATCAACAGGCATTATGAAATTGCCAGACTACTGCTCGATAACGGAGCGAATGTCAACCACTTAATCTCGAAAGCAAGAAATCAAATGTCACTTGCCATAGAATTCTGTGGGAAACATATCAGGCAATTACTTATGGAATACGGAGCGGATAAAAATCCAAAACCCAGGATAAATAAATTATTGATAGGAGCTGATTTTAACGGGAATATAAATGATTTTATGCTTGGTGGTAGTGTTTGCCTCAACGAATCGAAATACGGATTGCAACTTCAATTGGGATATAAAACACGACCATGGGTAAGAAGCGTGCTGCACAAGGTGGATGAAAAAACATTTTATCAATTCTGGGAAAAACTATCGTGTGCGAATCTTGGTTTGGAAAAACTTTTTGTTCTGCAAAGAGCATCCCTGAAAAATTACGGTGGTATTTTTATTGGTGTTAATGGCGTTTATACTTACGGTAATTTCCGTGGTTCTAACAAAAAACCCGAAAACCGCTTCCTGATAGTTCCAGAAGCTGGTTTTTTTTGGAATTATAAAAAACTCAGCTTAAAATTGAATTATGAATATCTGAAACTAAAAAACACAAAGGCTTCACCACACAGGATTAATCTGTCGATGGGATTTATTATTAACATAGCAAAAGATAAAATAAAATTAAAGAAGGAGCCGAAGCTTTGATTGGTGAATAGTGATTTCACGAACAACTTTTAACACATAACATATAACAGTACATGACTAAAGGAAAAACAATATTTATCACCTTGATTCTTCTGGTTTTAGTAA
>JAIORT010000878.1 GCA_021107975.1 Bacteroidales bacterium
ATTTAGCCATATAACAATAGAACAATTAATCCTCCTTCCACCTGAACGTCTCTATCATGTGATCAATATCTTCTTTTAGGAAATCAATTACCGGAGCGAGAGAATCATTATTGGGCACAATGTTAAAATAAAGTGCTCCGCGAACAAAATGATGAATGCTGTCGGTAATATAAAACTGGTAAGGTGACGCTGCCCCGGTACCGGCAATGCTGTATGTTAATCCGAATACATTGTTTTTTTGATTTTCAAAAACGATATTTTCAATAGAACTCGCCTTAGGTATATGTTTCATAACCATGTTGCGGGTATCCTCAAGGTATTCGGTAAGATTTCCGTTTATAACTTTATAACTCAAATGTAATTTACCCTTGAATTGCGAATATTCAATATTGATCCAATAAGGCTCTGCCATAGAATGGTAATCAGAAGCTACCTTTGCATACACGGGATACTCAAAAGAATAAGGAAAGGATGTGTCAAATTTTACATATTCTTTCTCCGGCAGTTCGATACGGAAATAACCCCTTGGTTTTGGGTAGTAATCATTATTACATGATACTGCTAAATAAATCACAATATTAATTAAGAAAAAATTAAACCACCCTTTATTTTTTTTCATCAAATTCATCCCGATCCTTAATTTTAACCTTTATTTTTTTTATCCTTCGTTTATCAACAGCAATAATTTTAAATTCAAAATTCTGGTAAGCTATGAGTGTATTCTTTTCAGGGATTTCACCCTGTAATTCAAGAATCACTCCTGCAATAGAATCGGACTCTCCTTTAACTTCATCAAAAATATCATCGTTAATGCCGATGATCTTACAAAAATCATTAATACTTGTTTTACCTTCAAACATGTAGTTGTTGTCATCAATTTTTGTAAATTCTATCTCATCCTCCGGCGAATCAAACTCATCGGTAATTTCTCCAACAATTTCCTCGATAATATCTTCAAGAGTAATTATTCCTGAAGTGCCTCCATATTCATCAACAACGATTGCCATGTGTATTTTCTTTTCCTGAAATTCCTGGAGCAGGTCATTGATTTTTTTATTCTCCGGCACAAAAAAGGCAGATCTTAACAAAGAAATCCAAATAAAATTTTCTTTTTTATTTAAGTGAGGCAATAAATCTTTCACATATAATATACCTTTAATATTGTCAAATGTTTCTTCATAAACAGGAATGCGTGAATAACCTGATTCCATTACAATTTCCACCAACTCTTTAAAGGTAGTTTCCGAATCGATGGCTGTTACATCCATCCTCGATTTCATTATTTCTTTTACTTCAATATCTGTAAATCGTACAATGCCCTTCAGGATTTTGGTTTCTTCCTCCGGTGCGCCTTCGTCAACGGTTATATCTATCGCTTCAGACAAGTCGCTCATCGAAATATCATGTCTTTTCCTATCTAATTTTTTATCAATAACATTTGTAGTTCTTATTAGTAATGAACTCAAAGGATAAAATACCCTGATTAACATTTTAAGCGGATGTGCCATCAGTGAGGCAAAATTTACCGGTTTTTGAGTTGCATAAATCTTTGGCATAATTTCTCCAAACAGAAGTATTAAAACTGTTATAACAATTATCTCGATAATAAATCCCAGTATTGGGAATCCTGTAAAATCGAATAGCTCACTCGAGACAAAAGCGCATAAAATTACAATACCGACATTTACGAAATTATTAGCAATTAAAATAGTTGCAAGTAATCTGTTAGGTATTTGCAAAAGTGAAATAATTAATCTGTTTGTTTTTGTATCTTTCGACCTGATATCTTTTAATTGTAAAGGGTTAAGCGAGAAAAAAGCAATCTCTGAACCGGAAATCATTGCCGAGAAGAAAAACAAAACAATAATTACCAACAAACTCACTAAAATTCCAGGGGAAAAATTGCCTGTGAAAGTACTTATTACAATTTTAGAAAACCACAAATAAGGGTCACTGTCAGGCTCTTCCAAAGCAGAAAAGTTTAGTTATACAAATAATTTATTTTCAGTACAAAATTAATTATTAACCTTTGAATATATAATTTTTGGGATGAATTTTTCATTTAGAAGGGAAGGTCATCCGTAGGAGTATCTTCAGTTTCACCTTCTTCAGCCTGCTGGGGCTTCTCATATTGACTAACTATCTCAGGCGGAATTTCACCCGAATCCCGACGTCCTCCCAGCATTGTCATATTATCTCCCTGAATTTCGGTGAAATATTTCTTAACTCCATCTTGTTCATAAGAACGTGTTCTTATCTTTCCCTCAAGATAAATTTGCTTCCCTTTTGTAAGATACTTTTCAGCTACTTCAGCAAGTCCACGCCATAACGCAATATTATGCCACTCAGTTTGGTCAACACGATTTCCTTCTTTATCTTTATAGCTTTCAGATGTTGCAAGCGAAAAAGATGCTTTTTTTATACCATTGTCAAAAGTACGAATTTCAGGATCAGCTCCTAAATTTCCGATTAAAATAACTTTATTTATTCCAGCCATATTTATTTGTTTTTTATGTGATGCAAAGGTAATAAAATAAACCACAGTTGATTGAAAAAAATCTTAATTCTTATTGCATTTAAAAAAATTTATATATTTGCAACCCCTATTTAGGAAATAATTATCAAAATATTAAAATATATATCATGACAAAAGCAGAAATTGTAGTAGAAATCGCAAACAAAACAGGAATCGAAAAAGTTACTGTACAGCATACTGTTGAAGCATTTATGGATGCTGTAAAAAATTCAATGATAAATGGCGAAAACGTTTACCTGCGAGGCTTTGGTAGCTTTATTATTAAGAGAAGAGCTGAAAAAACCGGTAGAAATATTTCTAAGAATACTACCATTATTATTCCTGCTCACAATATTCCAGCATTTAAGCCGGCAAAAACATTTGTTAATGAGGTAAAAAATAACGTAAAGTAATTTTAAAATTGAGGATGGATTATGCCTAGCGGGAAAAAGAGAAAAAGACACAAGATGGCTACTCATAAGCGAAAAAAACGCTTAAGGAAAAATAGACATAAGAAGAAATAATTTTTTGAAGTTTCATAATTTTATTAAATAATGCCGGTAAGGCATTATTTAATAAAATTTCGATTACCTCCAAATTTTACATCAGCTCTCTCCAGGTAACGTCATTGAATTAGTTTACAATGATGTTAATTATTTTAAAGAAATTAAGATGTGAATAAAGAATTAATTATTAATACAGGGCATTCGGAAGTTGAAATAGCTCTGTTAGAAGATAAGTCCCTGGTTGAATTACATAAAGAGAAGATCGGTACGGGTTATGCCGTGGGAGACGTTTATCTTGGTAAGGTTCATAAAATAATGCCGGGATTAAATGCGGCTTTTATTGACGTAGGATATGAAAAGGATGCCTTTTTACATTACCTTGACCTTGGACCACAGGTTCAATCACTTAACAAACTCACTAAATTTGCTGTACAAGGCAGGCTTAGGTCTCCTTCGCTAAACAACTTCAGGCTTGAAAAGGATATTGAAAAAACCGGGAAAATTTCTAACGTTCTTAGCTCCGGACAGCAAATCCTTGTACAAATAGCAAAAGAACCAATTTCTACAAAAGGTCCGAGAGTATCATCGGAATTATCTTTTGCCGGAAGATATTTAGTGCTGGTTCCATTCTCTAACCGTATTTCCCTATCACAACGAATCAAGAATCCTGAAGAAAGGACTCGCCTTAAAAGGTTGATTCAGAGCATTAAGCCAAACAACTTAGGAGTAATTATCAGAACTGTCGCCGAACATAAAAAGGTTGCTGATCTTGACAATGACTTGAAAAATCTTGTACACAAATGGGAAAATTCTGTTAAAAGGCTCACAAAAGCCCACCCGCCGCAAAAAATCGCCAGTGAACTGGATCGGACTTCGGCAATTTTACGCGATATTCTGAATGAATCTTTTAATACGATTGTTGTAAATGAGCCTTCTTTTTACAACGACACAAAGAATTTTATTAAATCCATAGCTCCGGATAAAGTTAATATTGTAAAGCTTTATAGAGGAAAGACTCCTGTTTTTGAGAATTTTGGCATAGACAAACAAATCAAGAACTCGTTTGGCAGGATAGTTACAATCAGAAGCGGTATATACCTTATAATCGAGCATACCGAAGCCCTTCATGTAATAGATATAAACAGCGGGCACAGGGTCAACAAGGAAAACACACAGGAAGAAAATGCCCTGGCAGTGAACCTGGAAGCCGCCGCTGAAGTTGCCCGGCAGCTCAGATTAAGAGATATGGGAGGTATCATTGTTATTGACTTTATCGACATGAGGGTAGCTTTAAACAGGCGAAAACTTTTTAATAAGATAAAGGAGGAAATGGCGAAAGACAGGGCTAAGCATACTATTCTTCCTCCAAGTAAATTCGGTTTAGTACAGATTACACGGCAACGTGTACGCCCGGAAATGAATGTTCAAATTGTTGAAAAATGTCCCGTTTGCAACGGAACCGGCGAAATTAAACCCAGCATACTTTTTATTGATGAATTAGAAAATAATTTAAGATATTTGATACATGATCAAAATGAAAAAGTCCTGAGATTGTCTTTACATCCCTATTTATATGCTTTTATCACAAAGGGAATAATTTCGCAACGATTAAAATGGTTTTTTAAATTTAACCGGTGGTTAAGGCTTAAACCAATGTCTTCATATCATTTGCTTGAATATCATTTCTTCAATAAAAGCAATGATGAAATTAAAATATAATTTTTGCGGATTTGTTAAAAAATTTTATATATTGCTTAAAAGCAAGTTATAATAAATATCTAAAATTGTATTGCATTTAATCTTTTTAACTAATAACTCTTAACAAATAACTAATAATAAAATGTCCATTGTTTTAAGCGGTATAAGACCAACCGGGAATCTTCATATTGGGAACTATTTCGGTGCTTTAAAAAATTTTAAAAAAATGCAGCATGAAAACGAGTGCTATTTTTTTATTGCCGATTATCATTCATTAACCACTCATCCCACTCCCGACGATCTGCATGGAAATGTCAGACAGGTTCTGATTGAGTATCTTGCAGCCGGAATTGATCCTGAAGCAGCCACTCTTTATATTCAAAGCGATCTGCCTGAAACAGCAGAGCTTTATCTGCTTTTAAATATGAATGCTTATAAAGGTGAACTCGAAAGGGTAACTACATTTAAAGAGAAAGCACGCAAGCAACTTGAAAATATTAATGCCGGTCTTCTTACTTATCCATGCCTGATGGCTGCGGATATTCTTATTCACAGAGCAAATAAAGTTCCTGTTGGAAAAGACCAGGGGCAACATCTTGAAATGACCCGTACTTTTGCAAAAAGATTTAACCGTCTTTACAAAGTTGATTATTTCCCCGAACCGGAGGCTTATAATTTTGGTGAAGAACTTATTAAGATTCCGGGGCTGGATGGATTAGGCAAAATGGGAAAATCGGAAGGCGAGGGCAACGCCATTTTCCTGGCTGATGAACCTGAAGTAATCCGCAAAAAGGTAAAAAGAGCAGTAACCGACGCCGGTCCAACTAAAATGAACTCACCTAAATCAGAGCCTGTTGAAAACCTGTTCTCGTTAATGAAAGCTGTTTCTGAACCCGAAACAGTACAGAATTTTAATGATCTTTATAATAAATGCGAAATACGTTACGGAGACCTGAAAAAGAAACTGGCTGAAGATATTATTACTTTTACTGAACCTATCAGGGAAAGAATTAAAGAAATATCAGCAAATGACGCCTATATTAATAAAGTTGCAAAAATGGGTAAGGAAAAGGCTCATGTTAGCGGTTCGAAAACCATCAGGGAGGTTAGGGAGATTATTGGTTTCAGGGGATTTAATTAAACTTTTATTAAATGGGTTCACATCGTCTGTCAACATCAATTATTTATTTTGTTTAAAAATTATATTGATTGAATGCCTGAGCTAATCAATACAGCAATACAAAAAGAAACAATAATTCTTATCGGGATAATAACAAAAAATGAAACCGAAGAAAGGATAAACGAATATCTTGATGAGCTGGCTTTTCTTGCAGATACGGCAGGCGCTGTAACCGTTAAAAGATTTATCCAGAGACTTGAAATGCAGGATAGGAGAACTTTTGTAGGTTCGGGTAAACTAATAGAAATAAGGGACTACGTTAGAGCAAACAAGATTGATATTGCAGTTTTTGATGACGAACTCAGCCCTTCACAAATAAGAAATATTGAAAAAATTTTACATTGCCGGATTCTCGACCGGAATAATCTTATTCTCGATATTTTTGCCAGTCGTGCCCGAACAGCACATGCTAAAACCCAGGTGGAACTTGCACAATATCAGTACTTGCTTCCGCGCCTTACCCGAATGTGGACTCACCTTGAACGTCAGCGTGGAGGTATAGGGCTTAGGGGTCCCGGTGAAAGAGAAATCGAGACAGACCGCCGTATTATCCGCGACCGTATTGCCCTTTTAAAGAAAAAACTTGTCCGTATCGATAAGCAAAAAGCTACTCAAAGAAGGAACCGCGGCAATATGGTGCAGGTTGCATTGGTCGGATATACTAACGTGGGGAAATCAACCATAATGAACCTGCTGAGTAAATCTAACATTTTTGCGGAAAATAAATTATTTGCTACCCTTGATACAACTGTTCGGAAAGTTGTGATAGAAAATCTGCCTTTTTTATTATCTGATACTGTCGGATTCATACGTAAACTTCCACATGATATTGTTGAATCTTTTAAATCCACCCTTGAGGAGGTAAGAGAATCAGATATTCTTATTCATGTGGTCGATATTTCTCATCCCGATTTTGAGGAACAGATCAATGTGGTAAAGCAAACTCTTGCCGAGATAGACGCAAACGGAAAACCAACCATCATGCTGTTCAATAAAATTGACGCATACACTTTTTTAGAAAAAGAACCTGACGATCTTACTCCTTCAACCAAAGCAAACCTAAGTCTGGAAGATTTAAAGAAAACCTGGATGGCAAAAGCCAATTCACCTAC
>JAIORT010000117.1 GCA_021107975.1 Bacteroidales bacterium
TATATGGATCGGACGAAACTTTTCATGTGAAAAAAGAATACTTAGGTGTAACTTCAACATACACACTGAATTTTGAAGGTATCGTTAATTTTATAATAAACCAGTATAACGAATCATCTTCAAACAGTATCCGCAAATGGGCGCATAATTTTATGAATACGATTGATTGCCCTGAGTGTCATGGAACAAGGCTAAAGAAAGAATCGTTATATTTCAGGATTGACGGTAAAAATATTTCCGAATTAGCTAATTTCGATCTGATCCGTTTAAAGGAATGGATGGATGGCATAGAAGAAAAAATAGATGAAAGAAAGAAACGAATTGCACATGAAATAATTCGTGAGATCAAATCGAGAATACGTTTTCTTCTGGATGTAGGACTGGATTACCTGGCTTTGAACCGCCCTGCACGAAGCCTTTCGGGTGGAGAATCGCAACGTATAAGGCTGGCAACACAAATCGGTTCACAGTTGACCAGCGTTTTATACATACTTGATGAGCCAAGCATCGGGCTTCATCAACGGGACAACCTGAGACTTATTAAATCTTTACAGGATTTGCGCGATATCGGAAATTCGATAATCGTTGTCGAGCACGATAAGGAAACTATTCTTTCGGCTGATCACGTTGTGGATATTGGTCCCGGAGCCGGAAGGCACGGAGGTGAAATTGTTGCCCAGGGTTCACCAAAAGATTTTATTGAATGTAAAACCATCACCTGCGAGTACTTGCGAGGCAAAAAAGAAATTTCTATTCCGGCAGTCCGCCGTTCCGATAATGGCAAGTACCTGGAACTTTATGGTGCCGCAGGAAATAATCTAAAAAAAATTAACTTAAGAATCCCGCTTGGTAAACTTATCTGTGTTACCGGCGTTTCAGGCAGCGGCAAGTCATCTCTGATCAACGATACACTGTACCCTATCCTAAGTCGTCATTTTTACCGTTCCGACAGAAAGCCTTTACCCTATAACTCGATTAAGGGGCTTGATAATATTGATAAAGTAATTGAAATAGACCAATCGCCCATCGGTCGTACTCCACGTTCAAATCCGGCTACCTACACCAAAGTGTTTGATGAGATAAGGAAACTATACACCCAGCTTCCCGAATCAAAAATGCGAGGATATAAGCCGGGCAGATTTTCGTTCAATGTAAAAGGAGGGCGCTGTGAAACTTGCAAAGGAGCGGGTATTAGAATTATTGAAATGAATTTTTTACCCGATGTTCATGTACATTGCGAAGACTGCAATGGTAAGAGATATAACCGTGAAACACTTGAGATAAGATATAGAGGTAAGTCAATCAATGATGTTTTGGAAATGACCATCAACCAGGCAGTCAAATTTTTTGAAAACATCCCCTCCATCACTCAAAAAATTAAAACGCTTAAAGAAGTCGGACTTGGTTATATCACCCTTGGTCAGCAATCCACAACCCTTTCAGGTGGCGAAGCACAAAGAGTAAAGCTGGCAGCCGAACTTTCAAAGCGGGACACAGGGAAAACACTTTATATTCTTGACGAACCTACTACCGGACTGCATTTCGAAGATGTAAACGTTTTACTCCAGGTACTTCAAAAGTTAGTAGATAAAGGCAACACAATTATAGTTATCGAACACAATATGGAAGTAATCAAAGTTGCTGATCATATCATTGACCTTGGACCCGAAGGCGGTGAACGTGGCGGATATATCATTTGTGAAGGCACACCTGAAGAAGTTACGGAGCACAGTATTAGTTATACGGGGAAATATCTGAAGGAAGTGTTATTTAATTAAGATTTACGATTTTAGATTTACGATTTATCAAGAAAAATAATTTATATCTT
The DNA here is from genome assembly GCA_021107975.1 of Bacteroidales bacterium. Taxonomy (GTDB): domain Bacteria; phylum Bacteroidota; class Bacteroidia; order Bacteroidales; family JAADJA01; genus JAADJA01. Next base: position 1,829 of record JAIORT010000117.1, read on the forward strand.
TACACCATAAATACTTTGTATAATTATATTTTTCGACTATGCACGAATTATTAACTAATACAATAACTGTTTTTCTTGGCTTTTTTGCCATTATGAATCCAATAGCCAATACCACTATCTTCATTGCCCTTACAGATGGAGAATCGGAAAAAGCCAAAAAGAAAATTGCATTAAAAGCATTAACTATTACATTTATTACGATTTTAATTTTTTCGATTATAGGGAAAGGCATTTTTGAAATGTTCGGCATAACCTTACCGGCATTCAGAATAACGGGAGGAATACTTGTGTTTTTTATTGGATATCACATGCTTAATGGCGAGACTTCTAAAATGCACCATCCAAAGCCGGGAGATAATGAAAAAGCACCGGATTACCTTAATGTTGCTATCACACCCCTGGCAATGCCTATCCTTGCAGGTCCCGGCACAATTGCCACTGCTATGAATTACTGTGCAACCGATAAGCTGATTGAAATTGTAATTACAATCGGTTCTTTCCTTATATTATGCATTGTTACTTATCTGATGTTTGTTTCAGGGGAACGATTGATAAGATTTATTGGGAAAAGCAATATTACCCTTATCACAAGATTAATGGGATTAATACTTGCAGTCATCGGCATGCAAATGCTACTTGAAGGAATAAAGGGAGCGAATATTTTTTAAAGTCAAATATCAGAAGTTAGAAGTATTATGTCAAATGTTAGCGAATTTTTAATTTAATTTATGGCAAACCATCCGGTGAGAGCCAGAAGTCGTTTCAAAGATGGCTCAAAAGCCGAAAACCTCATATAAAATGAAAAAAATACTAAATTTGTAAAAAAAGTAAAAATGGACACTTTACAATTAGACTTAAATAAAAGATATACTTACGCCGATTATCTTACATGGCTGGATGATAAACGACGTGAACTGATTAATGGCTTCCTTCACCTTATGACTCCTGCCCCTGCAAGGAAACATCAGGAAATTTCAGTACAACTTGTAACTGAGCTAAATATATTTTTAAGGGATAAAGAGTTATGCCAGGTTTATAGCGCACCATTTGATGTTCGACTACCAAAATCAAATAAAGTTAAAGCTGACGATAAAATATATACAGTTGTTCAGCCTGATATATGCGTTGTTTGCGATCCTTCAAAATTAGATGACAGGGGTTGTATTGGCGCTCCTGATTTAATTATTGAAATCATCTCTCCGTCAACTTCAAAAAAGGACATAACCGACAAATTTAAAGTATATGAAGAAGCAGGTGTAAAAGAATACTGGATAGTAAATCCTAACGATGAAAATATAAATGTTTTTGTCCGTACGGATGGTGTATATCAGCTTAAAGGCATGTATGCAGGCGACATGAAAATTAAAGTAAGTATATTTGATGATTTGGAAATTAGTTTAGAAGATATTTTTAAATAAAATAATAAAACGAATTACATGGCAGACCAAAACGAAGAACTAAGCGAAAGGGAAAAACTGGAACAGGAAAATTTTTTGCTTAAATCAAAAATAACCATTAAAGGTGGTGAGTTTCAAAAATTTTCGGATATTGACCCCGAAATTGAAAATCAGTTTCTGAAAAACATTATGGCTTTTGAAGAAGCAGAAGTAAAAGCAGTATATGAAATTCTTGGTGTCGATCCTAAAAATTTCCCGCCTTCCGAACAATTATCAAAAGAGGAATTAAAATCCAGGTTCGAAAAACTTCTTAAAATTCTCGAAGAGCACAACATTACCTATGATGTTTCGGAGAAAGTTCCTTTGGAGGTTTCCTACAACTTCCTGACCCAGGAATATTTGTATGATATGGGTGAAGAAATGCCACCAGGCTTCGGATGGCATATTGACGGTTGCAGCGGTGATTGTCCGAGTTGCTTTCAGTTAGACTATTGCAAAAACAAAGATGAAATCTGGACTCCGGAGGAATTGAAAGCAGAAATAAAAAGACGAAAGATGGAAGATGAAAGGGCTGAGGAAGTATAGATATTCTCTGACGTTATTAACATCAGTCAATTTTTTTAAATTTTAATTTATAAAATAAGAAATCAGGATTAGCAAGATCAATTGTAAAGTAATCCGGATTGCCTGCCTCATTAATACGAAATGTTATAAAACCCTCCGGCAGGAATTTATCATTAAAACTGAATTTAAAAGTATCATAATACCAGTGTTCCATGTCGCTTGTAAATAACTCTGCTGAGGGCAGGAGTATTAAATGTAAAACACCATTGTTTAAACTTATCTCAGCCTTACCATACATTTCGTCTTCATAAACGCCGGTGTATTTTTTTAGTTCCAGGGTATGAGTAGTGCCCTGTATTCTTTTTTTAGCTTTTTCCTTTTTAGCTTCTTCCAACTGATCTTTCTGCTTCTTTTCTCTTTTAAGATAAATAGCTGCCCAATCACGATGGTCATCCGAATTTTTAGAGTCGTTGAGATAAAAATCAAGTAATTTACGATTGATCGCTTCCACTAAACCTGAAATCTGGTTAGCAAGAATAACAAATCCCAGGCTGTCCTCAGGAACTATAACTACTTTTGAATGAAATCCCGGCAGACCTCCGCCGTGCTGAATTATCTTCCTTCCGGCGTTATCCATCAGGAACCAGCCGAGTCCGTAATTATAGAAATGTGTGCCGAATTTTTTTTCGCCTCTGCTCCAGTTCATGGCAGTGTGAGGGGCTGTATTCGTATAATATACTCGTTCGGAAAATATAGTATCCTTATCCCATTTACCTTTGTTCAGCCACAATTGAACCCATTTCAGCATATCATCCACTGAGGAATTGATTGAAGCGGCAGGTCCTACATTGTCATAGTCGATAAACTCAACTGGCTTGCCGTCAATATGAGGACAGGCAATGTTCATTTTTTCGGTAAAACCGGAATTGGTTGTGGAAGACGACTCCATACCAAGAGGATCGAATATTTGCTCATAAACAAATTCATCCCAGGTCTTTCCCGTAACATTCTCAATTACTTCACCTGCAGTAATGAACATAACATTCTGATAGCCGAACTTTTCACGGAAGCTGTATTTATTTTTGCGGTACCTTATCCTTCTAACAACCTCCTTGCGGTCATATTTTGACCCGTACCACAATAAATCCCCATCGAATGTTTCAAAACCCGAACGATGGCAAAGCAGGTCGCGAATCTTAAATTCACGGGTTATATACGGGTCGTATAGCTGAAAAGCGGGAAACCGGTCGATTACTTTATCATTCAAACTGAGTTTTCCCTCGTCCGCCAAAATACCAATACATGCTGCCGTAAAAGCTTTTGAACAGGAAGCAATGCAAAATACTGTTTCTGTATTTACTGCTTCTTCTGTTATGGAGTTTCTGAGACCATATCCTTTTGCGAACACTATTTCTCCATTTTTTACAATACCAACTGCAAACCCCGGTACGCCAAAGTCATCAACAGCTTTTGTAATATACTCATCAAGTTCTTTATAACTCCTGTTTTGCTGTGCAAATGAAGCAGCATGAATAAGAAGACAAAAAATTATACTAAGGACGGCGATGAATCTGATTTTTTTCATATTAAAGTTTGTTTTGTGTGAATTTGTTAAATTTTTAGATTACAAATCAGAAGGCTAAATTAGAAATAATTTATATTTTAGATAATTACAAATTATTTAGTATTTTTGTATAAATGAAAATTTCATAATATGAAAACTTTTGAACTAAAAATAAATGATTCTCTGGTTGATAAATTGTTAAAATTTATCAGTGGATTACCTGAAAATGAAATTAACATACTTGAAAAAACAAGTGATGAATCTAATAATATCTTGTCAGAAGAAATGGAAGATTATTGCTTAAACAAAGCTATGGATGAAGCAAAAAAAACACCGTTATTAAATCGCGATGAAGCTTTGGATTATCTTAATAAAAAATGATGGTTATTAGATACAGGAAATTATTTTTGAAAGATCTTAAAAAGGTCGTAAATCAAACTGTTTATGACCGAATTGTTATTCTTGCCTTTCAAACATTACCTCAAATCAATTCGTTAAGAGAAATTAGTGATATTAAAAAAATGAAAACATCTCCCAGTCGATTTAGGATTCGTATTGGGGATTATAGAATTGGCATTGAGGTTCATAACAGTGAAATTGAGGTTCTCCGTGTTTTGCATAGAAAGGATTTTTATAATTATTTCCGATAAGCAATTAAGATATTGAAAAAATTATCCGGCTAATCCATTTCAAAAAAATTGGCTAACCTGAATAATTCATAAACACCTGTCATTCCGATCCCGCTAACTATCGGGATGCGTTGGCATTGCAGGGATGGCATGAGGAATCCCCTTGCTACTGTGTGGTACCGGTATCTATTGGCAGTGGTTATTTGTTGTGGGATTTCTCCCGCTTGCGCTTTTTTATTTCCCCATCCTCGCCATTTGTAATAAAAACAAATCCCGTTTACCCCTTGATATCGGTACCTGCGAACCGTCAATCAGCTCGATAGCACCGCCTTCGTGGCGGATATATTTTTTAACGTGTTCCAGGTTGATGAGATGAGAGTTGTGTGAGCGGAAGAAATTACGGTCGCTCAGGAGTTCCTGGTATTCTTTCAGGTTTCTTGAAACAAGCAATTTTCTTTTATCTTTCAGAAAGAACCATGAATAGCTTCGGTCGGCTTCAACGCGGATGATCTCTTTAGTGTTCAGGTATTCCATGCCTTCTGAAGTAGGGATAGCCAGCTTGCTGGGAAGAGATGATCTTACGTTTTCGAGCAGGGCATTATAACTGGTATTCCGGTTCTGACTCGAAGCCCTTTTTTCGATTACCTTGTCAACGGCTTTAATAAATTCGTTTATATTGATAGGTTTTAATATGTAATCCACTGCACTGAATTTGATGGCTTTGATGGCATAATGGTTAAAAGCCGTGATAAAAATAACATCGAAGGTTTTTTCGGGGAAATTAGCCAGCAGATCAAATCCGCTGCCATGCGGCATCTCAACATCAAGGAAAACAACATCAGGATTCGTTTTAATGATTGCCTTTGCACCGTCCTTTGCCGAATGGGCTGTACCTGACACTTCCAGCTTAGGGCAATATTCTTCAATAATGGAGCGGATAAAATTCACCGCGTCCAACTCGTCGTCAATAATTATGGTTTTTAGCTTCATTATTTCGTAGTTATTGTTATTGGTAATGTGT
>JAIORT010000676.1 GCA_021107975.1 Bacteroidales bacterium
AAACTATTCTTTACTTCAATATCGTGATTCTAAATATTGTCTAAATAATATTTGGTTTAATTGATATTTGATTTTTTAAATATCTTTGCCCTAATTTGTATTAAGTCTAAATTAGCATCAATGACTTTACGTGACCTTGAGCAGGGAGAAAAAGGAATTATTACCAAAGTACGTGGCAGAGGAGCTTTCAGAAAGCGTATCACGGAAATGGGTTTTGTAAAAGGAAAAGTGGTTACTGTTGTTAAAAAAGCTCCGCTTAAAGACCCTATTGAATATAATATTATGGGGTATGAAATTTCGCTCAGGCATAGCGAAGCTCAGCTTGTTGAAGTTATCACTGTAAAAGAAACAAAAAAGCTTAAAAATCAAAATAAAGACAACGGCTTTAACGGGATTATTGATGAGAAGCTTTTAAAAACAACTGCACGTAAAAAAGGACAAGTTATCGATGTTGCCCTTGTAGGTAATCCGAATTCAGGAAAAACAACCATTTTTAATTATGCTTCCGGATCAAAGGAGCATGTAGGTAATTACGGTGGTGTAACTGTCGATTCAAAACAGGCAAAATTCAAATTAGACGGATATACACTTAATATAATTGACCTGCCGGGAACATATTCAATGACTGCCTATTCGCCTGAAGAACTCCATGTAAGAAAATATATACTTGGATTTCATCCTGATATTGTAATTAACGTAATCGATGCTTCTAACCTTGAAAGAAATCTATTCCTTACTACGCAACTCATCGACATGGATATAAAGGTAATAGTTGCGCTGAATATGTTTGACGAATTACAGCAAAAAGGTGATAAATTTGATTATGAAAACCTCGGTAAAATGATAGGGATTCCTTTTGTTCCTACAGTAGGGTCAAAAGGAAAGGGCATCACGGAACTTTTCAGGAAAGTTATTGAGGTTTATGATGACAGGGAACCGTCGGTAAGACATATTCATATAAATTACGGTAAGGAGGTAGAGGAGTCAATCGGACATATACAGGAGGAAATCAGGAAAAACAAAGGATTGACCGATCGTGTTTCGTCCAGGTTTTATGCAATCAAACTCCTGGAAAAAGATCAGGGGTCACATTTTTCACTATCGCGCACAAAAAACTACCAAATAATAAAAGAAACAGCAGAGGATGAAATCAGCAAGCTCGAATCTCACTTTTTAGACGACAGTGAAACACTTATTACAGATGCAAAGTACGGATTCATTGCAGGAGCGATGAAAGAAACTTACCAGCCCGATAAATTCAAAAGGAAACTAAAAACAGATACAGAGATTATCGATACGTTTATCACACATAAAATTTTCGGGTTCCCGATTTTTATTTTCTTTTTATGGTTAATGTTCATGGCAACTTTCAGGCTCGGAGAATATCCTCAAATCTGGATCGAAGATATTGTAGCTCTTGCCGGTAAAGGATTTAATAATATTCTGCCCGATAGCATTTTTAAAGATTTAATCATCAATGGAATAATAGGTGGTGTGGGAGGCGTAATTGTTTTTCTTCCAAATATTCTAATCCTTTTCTTCTTTATTTCATTTATGGAAGATACCGGATACATGGCACGTGCAGCCTTTATAATGGATAAATTAATGCACAAAATAGGACTTCACGGAAAATCTTTTATTCCGCTTATTATGGGATTTGGATGTAATGTTCCGGCGATTATGGCAACCCGGACATTGGAAAACAGGAGTGACCGGTTGCTCACAATGCTTATAAATCCATTTATGTCGTGCAGCGCACGTTTGCCGGTTTATATTTTAATTATTGGCGCTTTCTTCCATGGAAACGAGGTAACCGCCCTGTTTTCCATATATGCAATCGGAATTTTATTTGCTATATTTTTTGCTGTTATTTTTAAAAAAACCATATTCAAATCAAAGGAAGCTCCATTTGTTATGGAACTTCCACCTTACAGGCTCCCTACATTAAGAACCACGCTCCGGCACATGTGGAGTAAAGCTTCACAATATATAAAGAAAATGGGTGGTGTTATTATGATAGCTTCCATCATTATTTGGGCATTGGGTTATTTTCCAAGGCATGAAGAAAAAGCAGATGAATTTGACTGGAAAATACGGCAAACCGAATTAGAATATAACGATTTAATAAAAAAGGAGTCTCTTAATTATGAGAATATTACAAAACTGAATATTGAAAGGAAGGAGGCTATTAATAAACTAAATACTGAAAAAGCCGGCTACTTAGAGGAAAATTCATTTATTGGCAGAATAGGTAAATTTATTGAACCGGTTATGTCTCCTCTGGGTTTTGACTGGAAAATGAGCGTTAGCCTGCTTGCAGGTGTGGCAGCCAAAGAAATTGTTGTGAGTACAATGGGCGTATTATACCAGGCAAAGGCAGACTCCGGCAATTCATCAGAAGCATTGGTTAATAAAATTCAAAGTGCAAGATATACTTATGGTAACAAAGCAGGACTGCCTGTTTTTTCAAAGGTAACAGCTTTTGCCTTTCTGATGTTTATTTTATTGTATTTTCCATGTGTGGCAGTTGTTGCTGCAATACGAAAAGAATCGGGCAATTGGAAATGGGCGCTTTTTATGGTTACATATACTACATTAGTTGCATGGATTATCGCTTTTTTGGTAAACCAGGCAGGAAACATCTTCGTTGGCTGATAATTGGCTCTTAGCTCTTTTTATTAAAAACATTCATCGTCCTTTCAATCCCAATCGTAGCAAAGCCTTTAATAATTTCAACTGCGGATTTGACTTTAGGTATCATAATCTCTTCTTCGGCTTTAGTCCATTTTCCCAGAACATAATCCACCTGGTATCCCTGGGCAAAATCGCTGCCAATGCCAATTCTGAGTCTTGGAAATTCAGTTGTTTCAAGATGTTCGATGATACTGATCAGACCGTTATGCCCGCCATCGCCTCCTTTAGCCTTTAATCGTAAAGTACCGGTTGGCAGCGCAACATCGTCAATAATCACCAGTAACCTTTCGGGTGGTATATTTTCTTTATTGAGCCAATACTTAACTGCCTTGCCGCTCAGATTCATAAAAGTAGAAGGCTTAATTATAACAAACGTACGGGCTTTGTATTTCATTTTTGTTACATCGGCGTACCTGCCCGGAGAAAAAGATACTTTCCCGTTCAAAGCCAATGCATCGGCTATTACAAACCCGATGTTATGCCTTGTATTGGCATATTCAGCTCCGATGTTTCCAAGTCCGGCAATTAAATACTTCATAATTAAAAACCAAAAAACCAAATTCCAATCACGAAGTTTCGGGACAATACCAAATCAATAAAAAATTTCATCCCGAAATTTCGGGATGAAATTTTTTGTTATTCTTTCTTTTTTTGTTCACCACCTTCGGCAGCGGGTGTGGCTTCTCCTTCGGCTCCTTCAGCACCTTCTTTAGCAGCTCCTTCAACGCCTTCTTCCACTTCCTCTTCTTCAACTTCTTCTTCTTCCATTCCGGCACCTCTTGCTGTCTTCACTGCAACTACTTGAGAATTCGGATAATCAAGTAACGTAACGTTTTCAATATCTATATCCTTTACTCTGATTGAATCACCAATATCCAATTTGTCGATGTTCAATACAAGGTTATCCGGCACGTCTTCAGCTAATCCCCTGACTTTTAGTATTCTTATAGGATTAAACAGATTTCCGCCTTGCAAAACTCCGGGTGCATTTCCTTCAATTCTAACAGGAATACCAATCGTAATAGGTTTTCCGGAGATAAGTTCAAGAAAATCGGCATGCAAAATCCTGTCGGTAACCGGATGGTATTGAATATCCTGCAAAATAGCATCATATTCTTTACCTTCAATGTTTAACTTCAGGATGTAAATTTCAGGCGTGAAGATAATTTTGGTAAAAGCCTTATCTTCGATAGTTAAATGAATCTGGTCATTACCACCATAAAGAACACATGGTACTTTTCCTTCCCTTCTGTTCTTTTTAGCATCTTTTTTCCCTACGTTCTCTCTGAGAGAACCGCTCATAGATACTGTTTTCATAGATTAAAATTTTTAATTATTAAATTGAATTATTTATCTCCAAATTGATAGAGTGAACTGATCGATTTAGTTCTTAAAGCTCTTTTTATCACCTCTGCAAACAAATCGGCAGTTGAAAGAACTTTAATTTTGTCATTTTGTTTCTTTAGAGGTATTGTGTCGGTTACTACAACTTCTTCAAATTTGGCATCTTCGATTTTTTTAAGGGCTTCGCCTGAAAAAACAGGATGAGTACAGAATGCTCTTACGCTGGCAGCGCCTCTTTCCATTATAAGGTTACCGGCTTTGGTTATTGATCCGGCAGTATCGATGATGTCATCAATTAAAATCACATCTTTCCCTTCAACATCACCGACCAATTCCATTTTTCCAATTTCATTAGGTTTAGATCGTTGTTTATAACAAATAACAAAACCTGTATTCAAATATTTAGCATAAGCAGCAGCCCGCCTTGTTCCGCCCGTATCGGGAGAAGCCATTATTAAATTGGGTAAATTCAGATTTTGGATATATGGAGTAAAGATTGAAGATGCATAGATATGGTCAACCGGAACATCAAAATATCCCTGGATTTGATCGGCATGCAGGTCAATGGTTATAAGCCTTTGAATACCTGCGGCGGTTAAAAGATTTGCAATCAATTTTGAAGCTACCGAAACTCTTGGTTTATCTTTTCTGTCTTGCCTGGCAAAACCAAAATAAGGTATAACGGCAACAATTCTTTTTGCAGAAGCTCTCCTGGCAGCGTCAATCAGCATTAAAAGTTCAAAAAGATTATCGGCAGGCGAAAAAGTTGACTGAATAATAAACACATCCCTGCCCCTGATATTTTCTTCAAATGAAGGTTGAAACTCACCATCCGAAAAATCAGTTACTTCGACATTACCGAGAGGATGACCATAGCTTTTAGCTATCTTTTCAGCCAGATACCTTGTAGCCCTTCCTGAAAATATTAATGCATTTGTTGCCATTTGTTTTTTTGGATAAATTTGACGGCGAAATTAATACTTTATTAATAATGCTGCAAACTAAAATTTTGCGTAGTTTATTTTTTTTGTATCGAAATTTTAAAATTATTTTGCGAAGCTATGCTCTTTTTAATAATTTTGCAAAAAGAAAGTTCATTAAATAATTGCCCGGATGGCGGAATAGGTAGACGCGCTGGTCTCAAAAACCAGTTCCTTTTTGGAGTGCCGGTTCGACCCCGGCTCCGGGTACTTGGTTATCCATACGGACTTGACCTGCGGTCTTCGTTAGTTATTTAATTAGTCATTTTAGTCATTGGACACTCTCTTCATTATCTAAATACAAACAATGAACCCGAAGAAAAAATTAGCTATTTATTTGCCAATACTTTTTGCGTTAATACTTATCATTGGCATTTTCCTCGGTTATAAACTAACTCCTGTTTCAACTTATGATCAGAAACTTTTTAATCTGAACCTGAACAAATATGATAAACTCAAAGATGTTGTCAATTATATCGTACAGGAATATGTAGATTCGGTGAATAAAAATGAAATAGCGGAAGATGGTATTGTAGGAATTTTAAATAGCCTCGACCCCCATTCCCAGTATATAACGGTAGAAGAGTTTCATGATGTAAATGATCCTCTGTTAGGAAATTTTGAGGGAATAGGAATTCAATTCAGAATAGAAAAAGATACAATAACCGTTATACATACAATTTCGGGAGGACCATCGGAAAAAGTCGGATTAATGCCTGGCGATAGAATTGTAAAAGTTGATGACAGCCTCGTTGCAGGAATAAAAATTACCAACAATGAGGTGATGAGAAAGCTCAAAGGGGAAAGAGGCACTAAAGTAAAAGTTAGTATTTACAGACGCGGGATATCAAACCTTCTGGATTTTATTATTGTTAGAGATTTAATTCCTACCTATTGTATTGATATCGCTTACATGCCTACAGAAACGATTGGCTATATTAAAGTGAGTAAGTTTTCGGCGACTACGTATGATGAATTTTTAAAAGCAGTAATGGACCTGGAAGATCAGGGTATGCAAAATTTAATCCTCGATCTTCGCGGAAATGCAGGAGGATATTTACAGGCTGCAATTGATATGGCGGATGAATTCCTCCGGGAGGATAAACTTATTGTTTACACCCAAGGTAAAAATCAACCGAAGGAGTTGTTTTATGCTACCGACAAAGGCAGACTTGAAGATAAATCAGTAATAATTCTTATTGATGAAGGATCGGCATCAGCCAGTGAAATTGTTGCAGGAGCTATCCAGGATAATGACAGAGGTTTAATTGTCGGACGAAGGTCGTTTGGTAAAGGTTTGGTTCAAAGGCAACTTGATTTTCCGGATGGTTCGGCTTTAAGATTGACTGTCGCCAGGTACTACACACCAACAGGGCGGTGCATACAAAAACCTTATGATAAGGAAAATGGATTCGAGGATTACTATACTGAATCATACTACCGTTTTATGAATGGTGAAATGGAAGAGCCGGATAGTATTCAATTTAATGATTCGCTTAAGTTTATTACTCCCGGCGGTAAAGTAGTGTATGGCGGTGGTGGTATTATGCCTGATATTTATGTATCGGTAAAACCTGATGATAACTCTGAATTTTTCAATAAATTACTTAATAAAAGTTTGATTTTTCAATTTGCTTTTAATTATACCGATAAGAACCGCAATTGTTTGAATAAGTTTAAATCTTTTGAAGATTTTAATACGTATTTCAATATTACCGATAATATTTTCAATGAATTTATAGAATTTGTCGAAAAAAATGATGTTGAGAAGGATACAACATGCACAAAGAAATCAAAAGAAAAAATAAAAATATTATTAAAAGCCTTTATTGGGCGCAACTTGCTTGATGATAAAGGCTTTTATCCGATATATCATCAAACAGATAAAACTTTTCAGGAGGCTATGGAGTTGCTATAAGCAACTTGTATGTTAA
>JAIORT010000950.1 GCA_021107975.1 Bacteroidales bacterium
CGATAAAACTTATATATCTCTTTTATTTTGTCATCATCAGTATCGTATTCAAAAATGCCGTCAAATGGCGGGTTCTTTTTTGTATTTGTGCCACCGGGTTTGTGCTTTACTTCTAATTTATCTTTATTATAAATAATCGCAAGCTCCTGTTTTCCCGGCGAAACAATACCGGTTTTCGCTTCATAATTATTTAATCCGATGAGTTGTAAAAAGTTTTTCAGCTTTTCCACCGTTGATTGGTTGCCTGTGGTAGTGGTTGTGTTTGGTGCTTCCACAATTCCGTAAAGGTCTGCTTTTACGGTTTCAAATACTTTTTTAAGTCCTTCCAATTGTTTTTTTAATTTTTTGTGCTTTTTGTTTTGCGGCTCGAAAGTGATAAGGTTATTATCCTTATCAAACAAATGATCGAACCATTCGACGTTGTAACTGCAAATTCGTGTTGCCATGATTTTAATGTTTTTATTATTAATACTGTTGGTTTGGGAATATATAAATGATATCTAATCGTTTTTCAGTAGGTAAAAATACGATAAATAAAATTAATAAGTCAAAAATACTTATGTGTTGGCTAAAAATAATTTGAAGGAAGTTGAGGAGATGTAGTTATTTAAAAATCCAAATAACAAATAACAAATTTCAATTTAATATTCTTATCTTTGTAAAAATAAATTGTAATATTAATTTGTAAACTGAACAAAAACGTCCCGATAGCTATCGGGAGCAAATTTCTTCAATTGTAGTTTGTTTAAACCCACGCAGTTAAATTATTAAAAAATTGCAAAGTTTATGCCCGTTTGTTCAGTCGGGCGTTTTCAGTATAACATATAGTTTCCGTATAATATCAAAATAAAGAGTGTTATATGGCAAATTGCCGCTTAATAATATGTTATGTGTTAGCAAGGCAGGCTAAAGAGATATATGGCAGAAGAAATTTTAGAAGGATATAAAATGAGAAAAAAGAAATATACTGTAATTGGAGCTGGAAACGGTGGATTGGTAACTGCCGGATATATTTTTTTAAAAGGATACAAGGTTTCTTTATACAACAGATCTGAAAATCGAATTAAACACATCAGAGAAAATGGGTACAATATTAAATTCGGTAATTTAATTAATAAAATAAAGCCGGATTATGTGGGCACTAACCTATCAGCAGCAGTATCTGACAGTGATGTTATAATTATTGTTATAACTGCAAACGGACATGAAGACATTGCAAAAAATATTGCTCCTTATTTAAAAGACGGTCAAATAATTTTACTTGTTCCCGGCAGAACATGTGGAGTTTTACTGTTTAGCCAAACATTAAAAAAAGCAGGATGCAAGGCAAATGTTATTATCGCCGAAGCAAATACTTTATTTTTTGCGGCAAGACTTTCAGAACTTTGTATGATAGAAATTAAAGGAGTTAAAATAAATGTTTCTGTGTCTGCATTACATTCTTGTGATACCGATTGTGTAATTAATATTCTTGCTGATGTTTTTCCAAATCTAATCAAAGCAGATTCATTTTTAGATACAAGTTTTAGTAACATCGGTGCCATATTTCATCCCACTATATTTCTTTTAAATAAAGAAAGAATCATACGAAAAGAAAAATTTAATTTTTACACCGATGGTCTCACAAAGCAAATTGCACATTATATTGAAAAAATAGATTTTGAATTCAAATCTATTGCTACGGCTATTGGAGTAAATTCTCTTTCTGTACGCGATTGGTTAAATTCAAGATATGGACTTCCTCAATCTACTATTTATGAAATGATAAAATTTAATCCAACATATAAAGATATTTTGGCTCCTACAACAATAAATCACAGATATGTTTGGGATGATATTCCAACAGGATTAGTCCCTATGTCTTCATTTGGAAAAAATCTGGGGATTCCAACACCAACGATTGATTATTTTATAAAAGAAGGAAGTAAATTATTAGATATTGACTTTCGTTCAGAGGGCAGGACTTTACACAAATTAGGACTTTCACCTGATAATTTAATTTCTGATTTAATGGAATATTCCCATTAAGTAAAGTCCGTCAAAAATGTCCGAGAGTTAAAATAAATATTTTGATGCTTTAATTCAAAAATAAGTTCTGTAAGTTAATAGAATTATGAATAATACTATAACATTAGCCGATACAATTGGTTTGGCGAAAACAGATTTTGACGCCCATACTCTCGGTGTGGCTACAATTAAAGAATTTCTTACAGAATGTGGATTTAAAGTTGTTGTTGCAAACAATGAAGTATCAAAAGCAATTACAAATCCCAGAAATATATACAATTCATCATTAATCGAAGAATGGATTATAAAAAATAATATACAAGCTTTGGGCTTCAGTTACCGTCTGAATGTTGATGATGCAGTACTGATATTCCAAAAACTCATGTATCAATTGGAATCAAAGAAAATGCTGGTAAAAGACGGTGGGAAACTGAAAAGTATTTGGTTTGCCGGATTACCTGAAGCTTGTAATAAAATTAAATATTTATATAAAGACGTAATTGTTTTTTATGGTGATGAATCATTTACAGATACTCTGAAAATGCTTGGCATAGATCCTTCAAAAGCACCAAAAGGATTTAAAGATGATAGTACATATAAAATCACCATAGATGGTTTTGGTAAAGAAATAATTGATAAAGGAGATTATATATCAACATTACCTGTGGATAGAAGTGGATATAAAAATTTCGGAACGGCAAATGATGATTTAATAGATCGCATCAACCATGGAAGGAATAATAATTTGCCACCTGTAATAAGAGCTCATGCAGGACCTTACATTGAGAACAGACATGAGTCTGTAAAACAATTTATTGAATGGTCACGTTTGCTGGCTTTTAGCGGTTATTTAGATGTATTATCAATAGGGACCTCTCAATTAACTCAGGCAAAATTTGGAGAAGACTGGGATAATCTTCCTAATGGTGGAGGTGTGGGAGTTAATTCATCAGAGGAATATGAACGTATTTATGAAGCTGCAAAACCAATGCTTGTAAGAACTTATTCCGGTACTAAAAATCTTCGCAAACAAGCGGAAATACATGAGAAATCTTTAAATATTGCCTGGCATGCTTTATCTCTATGGTGGTTTTCTAAAATAGATGGACGGGGAGAATTAAATCTCCTCGAAAATTTAACCGAACATTTTGAAACAATTAAATATATTGCCAAAACAGGCAAACCTTATGAAGCAAATGTAGCTCATCATTTTGCATTCCGATCATCTGACGATATAAGTTATGTGGTATCAGCTTTTCTTGCTGCAAAAGCGGCTAAAAAACTAGGAATAAAACATTTTATTCTTCAAATAATGTTAAACGACCCTAAGCATACATCTGCAATTAATGATTTAGCCAAAGCAAGAGCAACATTAAGTATAGTAAAAAGTCTTGAAGATTCGAATTATAAAGTATTTTTACAAACAAGGGTTGGTTTAAGTTATTTATCGCACAATATTGATAAAGCAAAAAAACAACTTGCATCTATAACCGCATTAATGGATGACATTGAGCCTTTCAATAATCAAAGTCCCGATATTATTCATGTGGTTAGCTACTCAGAGGGCAATGATTTGGCAACACCGGAAATAATAGATGAAAGCATTAAAATAACATTGTTTTCTCTTAATAAATACCGGGAGTACCGGGAAAAAGGATGGATAGATAATATGGGCGAGAATCCCGATGTTAACAAAAGGATGCTTTATCTTATAAGTGAAGCTGAAATAGTTGTAAATGCAATTGAGACTATAATTAAGGATACATATTCGCCTCAGGGATTTTTTGATATATTTAAAATGGGATTTTTACCAGTGCCTCAGTTAATGTATTGTAGAGAGGAATTCCCTGAAGCTATAAAATGGAATACGAAATTAAGAAATGGCGGAGTTGATATTTATTTTGACGGTAAAATAATATCTGCAAAAAGCAGAATGAATTTAATAATAAGGAAAAAATTAAAAAATGACAAAAATTAAGATTGGTTTATTAAACAAAAAAAGAGGAAATTTTAAATTACAGGAAAAATTTGCCGGTGCAGATAATGTAGTTGACGAAACACACAAAGAAGTTGCTCATCATAAACAAGCACTAATTGATGCCGGATATGAAGTATGTACTATTAACTGGGGTGAATCTTTTATTAAAGATTTGATGGATAACAAGGTCGATTTAGTGTTTAATGTTTCAAGTATGGCAGAAGCTGCTATACTGGAAGAACTTGAAATTCCATTTGTGGGGTCGGATACCGCTGCAATTGCTGTTGCAACAGATAAATCATTAGCAAAAAAAATATGGGAAAGTGAAGGACTGCAAACATCTCCTTTTCTTGTGGCAAAATCTGTAGAGGATTGTTCTGTATTTAAAAATAATCCTCCATTTGATTATCCGTTATTTATTAAGCCGGTTGCAGGCAGAGGAAGTGCCGGAATTGATAATAACTCTATTATTGAAAATTATGAGCAGCTTGTGAAAGGTGTTGAAGAAAGATTAAATACAATAAAGCAAGCTGTTTTAATTGAAAAGTTTTTGCAGGGTACTGAAATTACTTTTGGTGTAATAGGCAATGGAAATGATATTGAGGTATTACCACCACTTGAAATTTCTTTTAGCGGTGAGGCACGTTTTTTAACATTTGATAAGAAAGAAATTGATGATGACAGCTTTTTTTGTCCGGCAAGATTAAATGATGAAGAGATGAGCAAAATTAAAGAATTTGTAAAAAATGCTTATCGTGCTATTGGCTTTAAAGATTACGGACGAATTGATACCATATTAACCAAAGAAGGACCTTTTCTTTTAGAAGGGAACTCTTTTGCCGGCTTAATGTGTACGCCCAAAGAAAAACCGCATAGCTACATTGGATTCATGGCTGTCGCGGCTAATATGAGTGCTTCAGACTTAATTGATAAAATTGTAAAATCAGCTTTGAAAAGATATGAAATAATGTAATGCCTACATTAAAAATAGATATAAACAAGATAAAGTACAATGCTAAAACTTTAAAAGAATTATTTGCTGAAAAAGGGATATCTGTTACTGCCGTGATAAAGGGGGTAACGGGATCTCCTGAAGTTGCAAATGCAATTCTTGAGTGTGGGATCACCACCATAGCAGTTTCCCTTATTCAGAATATAAAAAAAATGAAAGAATTCGGAGTGAAAGTAGAATTTTTGCTTACACGACTGCCCACTCACACCGAAGTCCCGGATGTTGTTAAATATGCCGACATTAGTTTAAATTCTGAAATATCAACAATTAAATTATTATCTGAACATTCTCTAAAACAAGGAAAAAGACATAAAGTAGTTTTAATGTTAGAACTTGGTGATTTAAGAGAAGGGATATTACCGGAAGATATTGACTCGGTTATTGAACAAATTATACCGTTAAAAGGAGTTGAATTACATGGTATTGGTGTAAATCTTGCTTGCTTTGGAGGTGTTAAACCAACAGAGAAAAATATGATTGAGTTATCTCAAATAGTAGATCACATTCAGGAAAAATACAATATAATTTTACAAATGATCTCTGGTGGAAATTCGGCAAATTATGAATGGTTTCTATCTACTGAAAATATTGGGAATATAAATAATTTAAGAATTGGAGAAGCTATTTTATTAGGTAGAGAAACTTTACACAGAAACAAAATCCCAAAATTATATACTGATGCATTTACTCTAATATGCGAGGTTATCGAAAGTAAAATAAAACCATCTTTGCCTTATGGTGAAATATGTCAAAATGCCTTAGGGGATATACCTGAGTTTAAAGATATTGGTAATATCAATAGGATTATAATTGGAATAGGGGAACAAGATGTTGATACAAAAGCAATAACCCCAAGAATAAATGCCAAAGTTATTGGAGCAAGCAGCGATCATTTAATTTTACATTCCCAAAACCATATGGAAGTAGGAAATGAAATAGCATTTGATATTAACTATTCAGCCTTGCTCCGGTTATCGACTTCACCTTATGTGAAGAAAGTGTTTATTTAATTCTTTTAAGCTATGCGACTATATCTGATCAATCCTTCCAACCCGCTCGTCAGCATCGTCAGAGTTAGGGAAAACCGCTGGAACCGTTACCGGGTGTGGAAACCGCTCAGCCTTATGGTTCTTGCGGGTCTGACCCCGCCGGAGTGGGAAATCTCGATCATTGACGAGAACTTCGGCGCGCCGGACTATCCGTCGATGCTTCTGCCGGACTTAGTGGGCATCACTGCTTTCACCTCGCAGGCGAACCGTGCCTATGAAGTTGCCGCTCAGTTCCGGCGTCTGTGCGTGCCCGTTGTCATGGGCGGCATTCACGCAACCATGTGCATGGACGAAGCCATGGAGTATGTGGACTCGGTTGTTACTGGGGAAGGTGAGGGCATCTGGTCTCAGGTGCTGGAGGACGCCAGGCACGGCTGCCTGAAACGCCGGTATGACGGAGGGCTCGCCGAGATAAGCGATATCCCAGCCGCTCGTCATGATTTGTTGGCTACAGGATATGCATTCGGAGCCATTCAGACCACGCGCGGCTGTCCCTTGAACTGTAGTTTCTGCAGTGTAACAGCGTTCAACGGGGCACATTACCGGATGCGATCCATTGAAGACGTCGTTCGGGAATTTCAGTTGATCCGCGAGAAACGCGTTCTGGTGGTGGACGACAACCTCGTGGGCACGCGTCCTAAACACATCGCCCGCGCCAAGGACCTGTTTCGTGCCATGGTGCACGCGAAACTGAAAAAAGAATGGGTCGCCCAAACCACTATCAACTTCGCCGATGACGAGGAACTCCTGGCGTTGGCTGCGAAGGCGGGCTGCCGGGGTGTCTTCATCGGCTTCGAGTCGCCGACGCCAGAGGGGCTTCGGGAAATCAGC
>JAIORT010000494.1 GCA_021107975.1 Bacteroidales bacterium
GGCTGACCCGGAATAACTACCTTAATCAAATATCAAATGTAAATTCAAAACGGTTAAAAAAATTTGTATATTTAAAAATAAGTAATACTTTTGCACTCCCAAAATTTGAAAATAGTTTGTTCTTATAAATATTTGGTCCGTTCGTCTAGGGGTTAGGACGCCAGGTTTTCATCCTGGTAACAGGGGTTCGATTCCCCTACGGACTACAAAAAACCTATACATCAAATGTATGGGTTTTTTTATTCCGGATTATGCCACTTTATGTCTATGTTATTTATTGTGAAAAATTCAATAGGTTTTACAAAGGGCATTGTGAGGAGGTATATATTTATTGGTTTTTGCCTCCGGAATAGAATCCTTTTTATAATAAGGTGTGCGAAAATATTTATCTATCAGTTTCTGATGTTCTTTCAGGTAATCATTGTAACGTTTTATGAAATTTTCTTGTTGTTCGCTGAATTGCTCCATGAGTTCTTCATCGGGCATATACTTTTCAAAAAAGTCATCGTCGGGTAAATATTTATCGATATCAAAATCCCCATCAAAATAATCATGTAAATCCTTAAAGTTGAAGTATGATATATCAGATGAATCACAATGCGGTGAATACCGGAAATGGAAATACTGGAATGGATGTATTGGGTTTAAACCAAATTGCTTTTTTATATCAATATGGACTTTCGGATTGTTAGTATCCGATTCATTTTCCTGAGCCAAAACAGGGTTTATCAAAATAAAGATGCTTAATACCGACAGTAAAGCAGCATAGCTGTAAACTATCCTTTTTGTGAAGCTCATATTGAGCGGATGTTTTAAAGTTTTCATGGCTGATAAATATTTTTATATTAAAACAATAAAATTAGTAATTTATTAAGTTACAGTAAAATGATTTAAGAATTCTTAACAAAAATTAACGTTATTTTTCTTTCAACATTAAAACAAAAGGTATTGCACCGACTGCCAGGAACGCAGAAAGTTTATAAGTGTTTTCCAAACCTATCCAGTCGCCAAGCAATCCGGCGAATACTACAGATAAAGAGGCGGTAATAAAGCTGATGGTCATAAAAATGCTGTTGATAAATACGGGCTTTTCTTTACCGATATCCTGAACAAGGGCAAGTAATACGGGTCCGGGAGCGAAAATAAAAAATCCTAATAAAATTAAAAACGGAAAACTTAACAAACCTTTCGAAGATATGAACAGATACATCAGAAACGGAGTTACAATGGCTATGATAAGCAGTGATGTCTTTCTGCCGATTTTATCTGAAACAGTTCCCGAAACTAAGGTTCCTATGGCACCGGCTAATTGAAATACGGAAAGGGCGGAATTGGCAAACCACAAGGTTTCACCCTTTTCGGTGAAATAATAAGTTGGGAGAAAAGCTGATAACCCTGATTTCATTATCGCCCTGAAAAATGTTATTCCGATTAATATGAGAAAGAAGGGTAGATATTTTTTAAATGTTTTCCAAAATCCTGTTTGTTTTAAATTTTTCTGAAAGTCCGAAGATATCCTGATTTTTCTTAATCTTAAATAAAGAATAAATGATGCAACCAAACCAAAAGGTATTAACTTCCATGTACCTTCAAGCCCCCATAACGAAACTGCACCGGTGATAACTAACGGACCAATGGTTCTTGCCATTTCCCCTCCGAACATGTAGAAACTCATCCCTTTACCTGTTCTGTCGCCTGAAATTTTATTCACCATAACAGGTGCAGGTACATGAAAAAGCGCTCCGCTGATTCCACTTACAAAAAGCAGGATAGAAACAATTGTGAAAGTAGGAGCAACGCCGAGAAGGCTCATTGCGACAGCCGTTATTGCCGGAGTAACAATGATGAAATACCTGGCAGCAGTTTTTTCGGCAATAATCCCGATAAGCGGATTCAGGAGCCAGGGTATTCGTTGAAACAAATCCCATAAGGCTGCTACGGAAAGTGAAATTCCAAATTTTTCAATTAAAAGCGGGCGAAGCGGCGCAAGGAAAGATGAATAAATATCGTGAAGATTATGAGAGAGGGAGATAAGGATTAAATTGCTTGTCTGGAATTTTTTTGAAGGTGTCATTAATGCTGGTTACTGGTTACTGGTTACTGGTTAAATGTTATAAGTTTTTTATCCTAATTTGAAATGGTTACTGCTACTGGCACAATTCTTAATTCTTATCTCGTATTATTTTAATATTTGCAAGTTTGTTTTCTTTTGTTTCAATAGGATTATTTTTTATAAAAAGATGATCTAACAGTTGTGTTGATAAAATTCCTGCAATAGCCATATTGTCCACCTCTGAAATATTCTTTCCGATTCTGGCTTTTTCAACAAGTTTGATGACTTTAACGGGGTCAAAAATACCAAAAGATTTTATTTTGTGTTCTGACAGCAGATCATCAACATAAGCCGGCGACCGTTCACCAAAGAAACTTGTAGAAATGGGTGCCCTGTATGCCTGCTTGCTCCTGTTTAAAATAGATTCAGGTATTTTACCTTTCATCATTTTTTTCAGAATGTATTTTTCATTTAGTCCGTTCAGTTTAAAATCATCAGGTAAATTAGCACAGAATTCAATAACCCTGTGATCAAGGAATGGGTATCTGCCTTCCACCGAATTAGCCATCGCCATTCTGTCGCCCTGTGATGAAAGTAAATACCCCGACATAAAAATTGTTGCTTCTAAATATTGCGATTTAGCCAGATCATCCCATTTTGTAAATTTCGGATCCAGGATGTTCCGGATATTTTCTTTAGGATCATAATCGCCGATATTTGATTTTATTTCATCCGAAAAGTAGTTTTTAATGCGTGAAGTATTATGCCAGCGAAGGATATGTGAATAAAGAGGATTGTTTGTATCGTTAAGTTTATAGCCAAAGAATAACTTTAACATATTGCCGGTTGCATTTTTCATTACAGGCAGGTAGGGATAAAGTTTTTTTAAGAGCAACGGTCTTATAGCTGACTGAGGTTCGCGTGCCCAGAATCTTCTGATTTTCGCTTCTTTGAAAATATTATATCCGGCTAACATTTCGTCAGCGCCTTCACCGGTTATTACAACTTTGATGTTGTTTTCCCTGACTTTTTTTGAAAGCAGATACATTGGGGTGGGGGCAGTCCTTAATATAGGAAATTCAGTATGCCGTATGGTATTTGCAAAATTTTCAGCAATTTCTTCT
Organism: Bacteroidales bacterium; assembly: GCA_021107975.1. GTDB lineage: Bacteria > Bacteroidota > Bacteroidia > Bacteroidales > JAADJA01 > JAADJA01. The sequence goes on from JAIORT010000494.1 coordinate 3,178, forward strand.
GATGTGCAGGAATAAGCAATATGGTTTGTATTAAAATACTTTGATGCTTCTAACTGGTAATTGGTTTCATCAAATACTTTATCTTTAAAACCGATAGAAAATGTGTTTAGAATTTCGGGTTTAATTTCATGGATAAAAGCTGTTGTAACACTCGAATCGATCCCGCCACTTAAATAGGCTGCTACCCGAACATCGGCTCTAAGCCTTATTTTTACGGCATCTTTAAAAAGTTCTCTGAATTCTTCTATAGACTCGGAAAGGATAACTGAACTTTTTGTACTGTAAACCGGGAACTTCAGGTTCCAGTATTTCTTAATCTGAATTTTTTCAGAATCAACGGTCATATAGTGTCCGGGAGGTAATTCATAAATATTTTCAAACGGAGTATAAGGAGTAAGTGTGGTCCAGAATGTAAAGATTTGTGCAAGCCCTTGCGGAAAGATCGTTCTTTTTACTTCAGGATTTTCAAAAAGACCCTTAATTTCAGAACAAAATGAAAAGCTGCCATTATTGACAGAATAAAATAGCGGTCTGATCCCAACCCTGTCGCGTGCCAAAAACAGCTCTTGTTTTTTCTTGTCCCATATAGCAAAGGCAAACTGCCCGTTGAATTTTTCAAGACATTTTACGCCATATTGGGCATAAGCCTGCACCACAACTTCCGTATCACTTGTGGTTCTGAAAGTGCAACCTTCTTTTTCAAGGTCTTTTCTTAGTTCAATGTAATTAAATATCTCCCCGTTATATACTATCCAATAGTTACCAGAATTATCTGAAATGGGTTGCTGTCCTGAAGTGAGATCAATAATACTCAGGCGTACATTGCCCATTCCAATATTTCTTCCTATATATATTCCGCTTTCATCAGGACCCCTGTACCTGATTACGGAAAGCATCTTTTTAAGATTTTCTTCCGGGATGGATTTATCCGGATAGGCAAAATTATATATCCCGGCAATACCACACATATAACCGGGTTTAATTTAATTTTTTAAAAATAAAGTTGGCAATAGCATTTACCGATTCAAAATTTTCTTCCAATAATTCCGAATCTTCCGCCTTAATATCAAAGTTGTCTTCTATGAAATTTATTAAGGATAAGAAACCCATTGAATCGAAAATGCCTTCAACGAATATTTTGGTGTCGTCTTGCACCTTATCTTCAGGAACGTATGATGTTTCAATAATAAATTTCTTTACTTGTTCTTTTGCTTCTACCGTGTCAATCATATAGTTTGGTTTAAAATTATAATCTTCATTTTTTAATTCCCGTTATAGAGGTATTTTTTCCATTTGTTTCAATTATGTCAACAATTCTTTGGCAGAATAATGGTGCAACGCGTCCTGCAAACTCAGCATTCGGATGCGAATTATCGGAATTACGTGCATATTCATCTTTCAAAAATAAGCCTCCTTCGGTTTCTAATTCATAAAAATCCCATAAGAATATATTATCGCCTTCCGTATCCCAATCGTTTCTGACCCAATCAAAAAAATCTTTTGTACGAGTTGCCTGCTCAACATTTGTTTTTGATTCGACCAAAGCCGCACCTGTCCAGACTAAGAATTTTGTTTTGGGAAATTGAAGCATTTTGTTTTTTAATGCTTCATATTGCAATTTATAATTTTCGATACTTTTTTCCTCTGAATTGATATCGGGTTTTCCTGTATCTTCAGTCAACTTACTAACCGGAAAGCAATGTTTAAAGATTATAAAATCGTATTCTTTAGTTAGACTTTCCAGAGTCGGCTCTTCTTTGTAAGGTGCATTACCTGCATGTTTAACCCAGATATTATAATAATCGTAAGGGTAGTTCTTCCATCCGTAAGGTTTACCTTTTGGAAATGCCTGCTCCTTGATATAATAGTTGGTGCCATTTTTTTTATTATATTCAATAAACCATTCAGGGACAGCATTTATATCACTAAAGATATTTTTAATCTTATCAATACCCTTTGTTTGTCCTTTCCACACATTCATCCCAGTACTATGATGTAAAAAAATTATCTTATATGCGTCTTTATCCGGCATTTGTTCTTTTTCTTTTTGGTTATTGCATTGGATAAATAATAACAACAAAATAAGAAAATTTAAGGTAATAACGGTCTTAATTATTATTTTTGTTTTCATTTTATATGGATATTATTTAAGGGTTTAATAAAAGTGAACATCAAAACACTGAAAATCAGAGCCAATATAACAGGGTATAAAATTAATACTATTTTTTCTAAATAATTATTTAGGTAGAACTTATTACAAGTTTACAGCGTAACAAACTTAATTAATTTAATTCAATGTTATTCAATTCATTTTATTATTTTTTATTTTTAAGTATTGTTTTTGTCCTTTATTATGCAATAAAAAGTAAATATAAATGGATTATTCTGTTTGCTGCAAGTTTATTTTTTATTACCTATATCTCACCAAATATTCTATATTTTACCCTATTATTTACAATACTGAATTATTTTTTGGGAATTGCCCTTGAAGACATTAAAAATAAAAAACTGAGAAAGAAAATATTTTGGTTGGGAATTGTATTAGATGTTGGTATTCTCGCCTTTTATAAATACATTAATTTCCTTTTTGAAAACCTGAACATTATACTCTCGATTTTTCCAAACAAACCGTCTATTCCGTATTTGTCGGTGATTATTCCTGTGGGTATTTCGTATTATACATTTCAGGCATTAGGATATTTGATAAGGATTAACCGGGGAGCCGAAAAGGCAGAACGAAATTTTGGGATATTTGCCACTTACATGGCATTCTTTCCAAAGTTTTTATCAGGACCGGTTGAAAGATCAAACCATTTTTTCCCGCAAATAAATTCCTCTGTCAGTTTTAATAAAGCTAATGTCTCGGCAGGATTAAGGTTGTTTTTATGGGGACTGTTTAAAAAAGTTGTAATTGCCAATAATTTGGTTGCGCCGGTTATGATAGTTTACAATGATATTCATCATTATTCAGGAATTCCTCTTTTAACCATTATGGTTATTCAAACTATCTATATATATTGTGATTTTTCGGGATATACCGATATGGCATTAGGCTCTGCTAAAATATTTGGGATTGATATGGTTGATAATTTCAACAGACCTTTTTTAGCAAAAAACGTATCGGAATTCTGGAGAAGATGGCATATATCTTTATCATCGTGGTGCAATGATTTTATTTTTACTCCATTTATTGTTAAGTACCGGAAGATGGGTAATAAAGCCGCAATTTATGGCATTTTTATTACGTTTTTTGTAATCGGGATATGGCATGGGGCAAACTGGACTTATGCAGTACTTGGAATATTACAGGCGATTGCTATTAGCTATGAATTTTTTACAAAAAGAACCAGGTTAAGAATTGCAAGTAAATTACCTTCAAAGTTAGTTGTTTCATTAAGCAGGATATTTACTTTTATCTTTTTTTGCTTTTCGTTGATATTTTTTAATGCCCATTCAATACAGGATGCGTGGTACTTTATTACTCATTTATTTTCGAATATCGAATTAAAGTTATTAGGTCACGAATTCATTTTTCATAAAACCGATTTTTTGATTGCTATAACATTATTTATAGTTATATTTATAATAGAAATATATAATGAAAAAGGTGTTAATATGCTCAGGAAGTTTTTAAATAAGCCAAGATGGATACGATGGATAGGATATTACATTTTGATTATTTTAATTTATTATTATAGTGGAGGACAGGATACTTTTGTATATCTGCAATTTTAATC
>JAIORT010000307.1 GCA_021107975.1 Bacteroidales bacterium
TGAATAGAATTGTTGGTTTGCAAATCGTAACGTGTTTCCCCAATTACAATATCCTGATCTAAAGCAGCTTTTGAGCTGATATAAGGATTCAGAATACCTTGAAATTCATTTGCATCATTAATAGCAATTGCTGATGATTTTAAACTCAGATTTTCTTTTGACTTATCAGTGCCAAATCTGTAATCCTGGCTATAGCTTGATACTACAAAGCCTAAAGCCAAACTTAAAAGTACTAACCTTTTCATGACCATTTTTTTTAGTTAAATATTAATTTATTAAAATTATTAAATTATTCCACAATCATCTTCTTTGTAACAGAAGAATCTCCGGCTTTAACAGTATAGAAATAAATACCCGGCGTGAGTTCGGTTGCATCAATGGTAATTTTATTCATTCCGGGCTGAACGACACCTGCATTTACTTTTGAAACATTCTGTCCCATCACGTTTACAATTTCCAGGCACAATTCAGTAGTCTTTTTGATATTAACATCAACCACCGAAGTAGAATTGAACGGGTTCGGATAATTCTGGCTCACATCATATTCATAAATGAGTTGCCCTCTTTCATCAATTCCGATAATATCAGTTTTTAAAACTTTCATATACATAGTCTTATTATCAACAGCAGCATGTAGAGTGCCCCAAATAGAAACTCCCGGTTCAACATCAGTCTGGTAAACAAGATGAATGTTATCATCTGAATTTGCTGCGCAGGATGGATAAACACATTCATCATAAATATGGATAAGCCCGGATGTAAGATCTAAAAATTCATTCCAGCTTGAACCTCCGTCAGGAGACATCCTTGCCCAGAGATGCCTGTAATTGGCTACAGTATTATCATAAGTTTCGGTTGCTGAAGAAAAGATCAAAAATAACTGATTATTATCATCCAATACAAGTTGTGGCATACTGGATAATCCTATATAATAGGTCCCAATTTCATCAAGCAAATCGCTCTGTCCATTGTTATTTACATCCTGTGTCCAGCCTACCAGGTTATAGTCCTCTATTAATTCCGAATCGGGATGACCATAAGGATTCAATGCGTTCAGATTATTAGAAAATGTAGGCATGTTTTCGTTCCAGTAAGCAATACCATCTACATAAGGAAACCAGTATGAATCTGTTCCGTTGGAATATGCCCTGTTAATTCCAAAAGCAACATGTACCATTCCATTCATATCTATCACACAAGTATGTGAGCCATCAGCGCAGTAAAAAGTATCAGTAACAATCATATTTTGAGGATCGAAGAAAGGATAAGGATGTTCCCAAATCAATGTTTTTTCAAAAGTTTCACCTCCATCTGTTGATTTCATTAAAAACAGATCATACCAGCTTTTGCCTACAACAAATGCAATAATATCATCTTTTGGCGGAGCAAAATTATAAGTATCTCCAGTATATTCTACATAGTAATCAGAACCCATACCATCTAAAACAGAATTTTCAATTTGCCATGTAGCACCTCCATCGGTTGATAAGGAATAAACCAAAGCGCCATTAAGCCCTAAATAAGGAGTGCCGTTGTAAACAGTAGAAGCAGTAACAGCCATTGCATGAACCCTCATATTATCTATACCACTTGTTATTGTACGATTCCAAATCATATATTCATGATCGGGCGGGCCTTGAAATGCGTAATAGTTCCATTCGCCTGTTCCTTTTTCATCTCTTGTGGAAATAATTAAACCATCGCTACCATGAGCAACAATCATTTCTCCGTTTTCACCGAGGGGAGCATAAGATGGCCATCCCACCCTTACTTCTTCTACCTGTTCATCCGGTAATGGACCCCAGTTATTACCATCAAAATAATTATAACCGGTTCCACGATCGGTATAATTCGGATCACTCATACCGCGCGTCCATGTTGCACCTATAGTTCCATCTTCGTATAGGTATATCCTGTTCTGAATACTGGCATTAGCCTGATCATCGTACCGGGTATCTCCGATTTGTTCTTCTTCGGGTGGAAACGTATAAGATTTTACCGTGGGATTGATCTCTTTAGTAAATTTTGTTGCTTCAAGTGCCGGGTTTTCCATTATAACTGATATGTCCCTTTTTTCTTTTGATACAAATACTCTTTTCTGAGCGAAGCATTGGATACTCAAGATTAAGGCAAACAAGAAAATTAATGATTTTTTCATAGTAGTAAGATTTTAATTAACATTTTGATTCGAATTATTTGAAACAAATTTACAAAATAAAAATGATATAAGATATTTATTTTTTAATGTAATTCTTAGCAAATTCTTTACCTGTTTTCAGAGCCTTCAGGTTTGTTTCAATAATTTTCTCGCCTTTTGTTTTAAAAATATTCCTTATAGCTTTTTCCAGTCTTTCATATTCCAGGTCGAGAAAAGGAGAAGCAGCTCCAAGCATTACAATATTGGCTGATCTTCTTGACCCCAGGTCATTTGCAATTTTGTTTGCATCAAGCGCAATATGGTTAGGAATGGCTCTGATTTCTTTTATTATATCTTTAATGTCAGGATAATTTGGAATATTAACATGAGGGTTTGTATTGGTAATAACCCATCCATCCGGTGCCAGCATAGGTAAATATCTAAGCGATTCCATAGGCTCAACGGAAATGATAATATCGGCTTTACCCTGTGCAATCAAATCAGAAGCAATTTCTTTATCCGAAATTCTCAAATCGGAATGAACATCTCCGCCTCTCTGGCTCATTCCGTGAACTTCTGCCTGTTTAAGGTGTAAGCCTGCATCAATGGCAGCCATACCTATCGAAGCAGCAATTGACAGAATACCTTGTCCTCCCACACCTGCTAAAATAATATCTTGTTTCATTATCTGTAACTATTTAGTTTACAAGTTTCTTTTCTTTCCTGAGCCTCTTTGCAGCAGTTTGAATACATTCTCTTCTTGGTATGATTACCGAAACACCTCCATATTCTATCTCCTTCTTAAAAATTTTTGTATTCTTCTCATGTTGTTTTGGTGAAGGGTCTATCACGATAATATGATTTTTTTCTACGCCGAGCGCCTCGCAAATAGCTTCAATTTTATCTGTCGCTGATGATTTTTGCCCGCCTGTCATTGCAACAGTTGAATTATCGAGGATAACAACAGTAATAGAAGAATTATCGTTAACAGCATCGAGCAATCCTGTCATTCCCGAATGTGTAAAAGTAGAATCGCCGATAACAGCAATTGTCGGTGTAAAACCTGCATCCGCTGCACCTTTAGCCATAGTGATGGAAGCGCCCATATCTACGCAGGTATTTATAGCTTCAAAAGGTTTAAGCGCACCTAAGGTATAGCATCCAATATCCGAAAAAACCCTTCCTTTAGTATATTCAGCCAATGCTTCATTAAGTGCATTATAAGAATAAATATGCGGGCATCCGTCACAGAGTTTGGGTGGTCTGTTTGCTACAAGTTCAGGAATTGTCCTGGTTTCGGCTATTTCCATTCTTAGCGCTTTTTCCACTATATTGGGATTAAGTTCTCCGTCTCTCGGTATTGTACCGTCTAATCTGCCTTTTATTTTTTTCCCTAATCCGAAGTAGCTTTTAATAATTTCTTCAACAAAAGGATAACCATCTTCCAGAACAAGTATCTCCTCACATTCGTTATAGAGCCTTTCCATCTTACTATAAGGGATTGGATATTGTCCTATTTTCAGAACCGGAAAAGGAATATTTCTGTCAGGATGATTTTCAAGGAGATAATTGTAAGCGATTCCACAGGCAATAATGCCAAGACTTTTATCAGAACCTTCAAAATATTTATTTAATACAGAGTTATCAGATTCTTCTTCAAAATGAGGCTGGTTTTGCAGCAGAATTTTATATCGTCTGCGGGCATTTGCAGGTAAAAGGATAAACTGCTTCGGGTCGCCGGGTAAATGAATTTCGTTTTGCTCCCTGATATCTTTTCTTTCTATTCCGGCTCTTGAATGTGCCAACCTGGTAGATAGCCTGACCAACACAGGCGTCCCGAATTTTTCTGATAATTCAAACCCGTAATGTATAATATCATAAGCTTCTTGCTGATTAGCAGGTTCAAGTGTAGGTATCATGGCAAATTTTCCATAAAATCTCGAATCCTGTTCATTCTGTGAGGAGTGCATTGAAGGGTCATCAGCAACTACTACTATTAGACCCCCAATAGCGCCGGTCATGGCAGAGTTAATAAAAGGATCGGCAGCTACATTTAAACCTACATGCTTCATACACACCATTGCACGTTTTCCGGTATAAGACATTCCCAATGCTGCTTCCATAGCTGTTTTTTCATTAGCAGCCCATCCCGAGCGGATGTTTTTTTCTTTTGCTTCTTTCGATTTTAATACATATTCCATTATTTCTGTGGAGGGTGTACCCGGATAGGCATAGATTCCCGATAAACCGGAATCAATAGCACCCTGGGCTATGGCTTCATCACCTAATAACAATAATTTTTTCATAGTGAATGTTAAATGTTGTATCTTGCGATGTAAAACAAGCAAAAATATACAAAATATACAAATATATTATTTTTCCTAATACTTTTTTATTATATGAATTTTCTGGCACACCTCTATCTGGCGGGAGAAAATGAGGAGATTATTGTAGGGAATTTTATTGCCGATCATGTAAAAGGTAATAGAATCAATAAATATAGCGATGGTATTAAAACAGGAATCCGGTTGCACAGGGAAATAGATACATTTTCCGATAATCACCTTATTTTTCGTAAAAGTAAAAAACGGCTTGCCGGAAAATACAGGAAATACGCAGGAGTGATCGTTGACATGTATTACGATCATTTTCTTTCAGCAAACTGGGACAGTTTCTCCGAAGAAGATATTAAGAGTTTTACAAACAGAATGTATAAGATAGTAATAAAACGATTCTTGATACTTCCTGCTAAAACTCAACGAATACTTCCTTTCATGGCTGCATCAAACTGGCTTGTTGCCTATGGTACAATTGATGGTTTGGGCAGAGCCTTAAAAGGAATTGCTAATCGCACTCCTTTTGAATCGGGAATGGAAAATGCTATTGAAGATATTCAAAAAGACTACAATTTATACAAAACCGAATTTGAAAAGTTCTTCCCTGAACTAATTGATTTTTCCAGGGTCAGGCTGCAAGAATTATATTAACTTTTCTTTTTTTCGCTTTTTTCCTTCTTCATCTGCATTAACTTTTCAAGCAGGTCGGGTACTTTCTCGAAAATGGATTGTAAGCCTTTCGACCTTGAAACGCTGACCATCGAAATTTCATTGCCTTTTGAAACTAAAAATCCAATTGGTTCAATTCCGATTCCTGCACCTACACCACCGCCTTTTCCACTTTTTTTGTTGGCTTCCTCATTTCCACCTCCTGCACTTCCAAATCCCATCCCAATCTTGATAACCGGAATACAAGTAAATTCACCTAAGGTGAAAGGTTCTCCCATAACAGTTTCTGTTTTTGCCACTGTTTTCAGTTGGTCCAGAACCTTGTTCAGCATTTCTTCTAAATTAAATTCCATAGTACATAATTTTTAGGTTAGTTATTTTTTTTGAATTTTATAAAAGTCCTTATCATTACAAGTAATATATTAATCACTCTGTTTTCAACCAATAATATCAAACTCAATTCACCATTGTAGTTTATGTTTAACCAAATATTTTTCCGGTTAATGAAAATAAAAACCGGTATTAAAAAAGCATTCAGAATAACATCATCCGTATCAAGGTTCACGTTAAGTCTCCTGAGCTTAAATGATTTCAATACATTCCATGTATATTTTACAATCAGTCGGATTTTTTTAATCCTTGTTTTTTTTCTTTTTTTCTTCCTTTGTTTTTTATGTTTAACGAGTTTTTCTTTTTTCTTTTTTTTCCTAAACGGATAAAAATTAAAATTAATAAAAAAAAACCGGAATCGTAAAAAAAATATTTCCTTTTTATCCGGGACCAGGCTAACCCTGAAAATTCCCTTTAACTCAATAAAATATTTATTGGTATCTGTATTAATGTATAACCTTATCGGTGAAATTAATACCCACGTAAAAAAGCTTATGATGATTATACAAATAATTAGCAAAGTCATTTGAATTGCAAGATACTTAATTAATTTAAAAGTGAAATTTATTTTTCGGATTTCGGTACTAATAGTATATTGTAGCCATAAGCCTTCTTCTCCCGCCCCTGTTCCTGAATTCACACAAATAAATTCCCTGCCACGTGCCGAGGTTCAATCTGTGATTGGTGATAGGAATAGTAATTGATTGCCCGACTAAAGAAGATTTGATATGAGCGGGCATATCATCAAGCCCTTCGAAAGTATGGATATAATAACTTGCGCCTTCGGGAACCAGTTTATTGAAAACCGTTTCAAAATCGGTACGTACAGTCGGATCGGCGTTTTCATTTATAGTCAGCCCGGCGGAAGTATGCTGAATAAAAACATTGAGAATCCCTTTTTCGGGCAATGACGGTAGCTGGTCTTCAATCAGATGTGTAATTAGATGAAATCCGCGGTTAAAAGACGGAAGCACTATTTCAATTTGTTGAACCATAGGGAATTTATGATTTTAAATTTATGATTTTAGATTTTAGATTTTACTCCCGTCCTTAAGTTTCCGGATTGGGTCTTAGTGGCAGAAAAAAAGTTAGAACAAATACCAGTCCTGACGACAATATATTTCGTAAAGATATGATAATTTTTAACTTATAACGTATAACAAATAACATTATACAAATGAAACTTTTATACGCTGAATAATTGCGGAATTCTAATACATTTAATTATACCGAAAGAAATCAGGTTTGCAAAAAACATATTTGTAACCAAAGTGATATTCGATACGTCAAATAATAATATACATAAAAAAACACGTATATTTGCAGCATCTATGGAACAATCACGTTTATACCGAAGCCAGGAAGACTC
>JAIORT010000038.1 GCA_021107975.1 Bacteroidales bacterium
TTACATTCTCTCCGGCACTTCAATTCCAAGCAATCCAACGGCTTTTTTAATGACAATACCGGTAAACCAGCTAAGCGCCACTCTGAAATTAGCAATTTCCTGATCAATACGCTTTAATATGGGTGTATCCTGGTAATAATGGTTGTACTCTTTTACCAATTCGAAGCAGTAATTAGCGACCAATGCCGGGCTGTAATTTTCTCCTGCTTGCTTAACGACCTGCGGAAATTCATAAATCAACTTTATAATGTTTTTTTCAATGCCGAGAAGTTCAATCTTGTTAAAGTCTAATTTATTCAGGAATTCCTCAGGCTTTTTCCCGGCTTTTCTGAAAACAGATTGTATTCTTGCATAAGTATATTGAATAAATGGTCCGGTGTTGCCATTGAAATCAATTGATTCTTCGGGATTGAAAAGCATATTTTTCTTAGGATCGACTTTCAGTATGAAATATTTTAAAGCGCCCAGGCTTACAATTGTATATAAACGATCCAACTCTTCCCGTGTAAAATCTTCTGTTTTCCCAAGCTCTTCCGTAGTTTTACGAGCTGTTACGTACATTTCATCCATCAGGTCATCGGCGTCCACAACAGTACCTTCACGTGATTTCATCCTGCCATGCGGCAGTTCAACCATGCCATACGACAGGTGATAAATTTTATCTGCCCAATCTCTGCCTGATTTTTTCAGCACTTTTCTCAACACATCAAAATGGTATATCTGCTCATTCCCTACAACGTATAATAATTCTTCGGGGTGGTATTCGTCCCAACGCCGTTGAGCAGTACCAATATCCTGGGTAATATAAACAGAAGTGCCATCGCTTCTTAGCAGGAGTTTTTCATCCAAACCTTCGTCAGAAAGATCGACCCATACAGAACTATCTTCCTTTTGAAACAGCAAGCCTTTTTCCAAACTTTCCTCCACAATTTCTTTTCCCTGTAAATAGGTTTTCGATTCATAATTGATTTTATCAAAATCCACTCCAAGTCTTTCATAAGTTTTATTAAATCCCTCATAAACCCAACTGTTCATCAATCGCCATATTGCAAGTACTTCTTCATCGGCATTTTCCCATTTCTGAAGCATTTTCTGAGCTTCGAGCATAAGAGGAGCCTGGTTGTAAGCATCATCTTCGGTATATCCGCGATGTACCAGGTCCTTAATTTCCTGTTTATGCTTTTTATCGAACATTAAGTAATATTTACCTGTCAGATGGTCGCCTTTTATACCTGATGATTCAGGCGTTTCTCCATCGCCCCATTGTATCCAGGCAAGCATTGACTTGCAAATATGAATACCCCTGTCATTGATAAGATTGATTTTAATTACATTTTTTCCATTCGCCTTTAAAATTTCCGAGATTGAATATCCCAGCAGATTATTCCTGATATGACCCAGGTGAAGCGGTTTATTTGTGTTTGGAGATGAGTATTCAACAATAAAAGGTGTCTCATCTATTTGAGTATTGAATCCATAATGATCGTTTTTTATATTCACAGCGAAAAAATCAATCCAAAACTTATTATCAATTGTAAGGTTTAAAAATCCTTTGACAACCTCGAACGATTTAATTTCTTTGAGATGTTCCTGTAAGAAGTTCCCTATTTCTTCAGCCGTTTCCGCAGCCGACTTTTTTGAATATCGTAAAAGCGGAAAAACAACCAACGTGAAATCACCCTCAAATTCTATATTTGTTTTTTCTATTTGAAACGATTTTACAGCTAATTTAACATCATAAAGTTTTTCAACAGATTCAGCAGCCTTTTCGGCAATTCTTTTTTCAATCATGTTAAATAAATTTTGTGCAAAATTAACTGAAATTAATTTATTAAAACTTGTGAGAAATTTTTAAAACTATACATTTGCAAAAAATTTCAGGTTCTGTTTCAGAACTTATTGTAAAATAATTTAAAAAGGTAATAATTATGAAAAAAAATGTAATTATTATTGGTGCTGCGGGAAGAGATTTCCACAACTTCAATACTTATTTTCGTGGAAATGAAGATTATAATGTAGTAGCTTTTACGGCTGCCCAGATTCCCGATATTGACGGAAGGAAATATCCTGCTGAATTAGCAGGTGATCTGTACCCGGACGGTATCCCGATTTACGCAGAAGAAGATCTCCCAAAATTAATAAACGATTTTGATGTTGACGATTGTGTATTTTCGTACAGCGATGTAACATATCAGAAAGTTATGTCGATAAGTGCAATCGTAAATGAGGCAGGTGCTAATTTTATTTTGTTGGGTCCGAATGACACAATGATTAAAAGCACTAAACCGTTAATTGCCGTTGGTGCGGTAAGGACAGGTTGCGGAAAAAGCCAGACCTCACGAAAGGTAATTGAATACCTTATGGATAAAGGTTTGAAAGTTGTTGCAATACGGCACCCGATGCCTTACGGCGATCTGGTTGCTCAAAAAGTACAACGCTTTGCAACAATAGAGGATTTAAAGAAACACAAATGCACCATCGAAGAAATGGAAGAATACGAACCGCATGTTGTTCGCGGAAACGTTATTTATGCCGGTGTTGATTACGAAGCCATTGTAAGAGCTGCAGAAAATGATCCGGATGGTTGTGATGTGATTATTTGGGATGGTGGAAATAATGATTTTCCATTTTACAAACCTGACCTAAACTTAACAGTGGTTGACCCTCACAGACCCGGTGATGAACTGACTTATTATCCGGGTGAAGTTACTTTAAGGCTGGCTGATGTTGTTGTTATTAACAAAATGACCACTGCTTCTCCTGAAGGAATTCAAATAGTAAGAGACAGTATTGCTAAAGTTGCTCCCAACGCTATAGTTGTTGATGCCGCTTCACCGATAAAAGTTGACGATCCTTCGGTTATAAAAGGCAAAAAGGTATTGGTAGTTGAAGACGGGCCAACACTGACTCACGGAAGAATGAAAATTGGTGCGGGTACTGTTGCGGCTCAAAAATTCGGCGCTGCAGAATTGGTTGACCCAAGACCTTACACTGTTGGCAAATTGTCGGAAACATTTGAGATTTATCCGAATATCGGAACACTGCTTCCTGCAATGGGATACAGCGAACAACAATTGAAAGACCTTGAAACTACCATCAACAACACAGAGTGTGATGCTGTAGTTATCGGTACACCGATTGATTTGAACCGCATAATCAAAATAGATAAACCTAATACAAGGGTTTATTATGATCTGCAGGAGATTGGCTATCCAAATCTCGAAGGTATTATAGAGGAGTTTGTTAAGAGATATAATTTAGATAAATAAATATTTAAGATAGCAAACTATAAATAACAGATTGTTAATTGTTAAAGGTTTCATGTTTTATGTTTCAGGTTTCAAGTTTATAATTCAACTTCTAACAAATAACTTTTAACAATTAACTTTTAACAATTAACGCTTAACATTCAAAAACAGGTTTCGCCATGAAAAACAAAAGTCTTGTTTCGATCCACGACATTACAAAGGATGATTATGAAAGGATTCTTAATCTTGCAGAAAAATTCGAGGCAAACCCCAAAAAAAAAATCCTTAACGATTTTGTTGTAGCCACTTTATTTTTCGAGCCGTCCACCCGTACGAGATTGAGTTTTGAAAGTGCAGCTTCACGATTAGGTGCAAAGGTTATCGGATTTACTGATGCTGCCACATCGAGTGTTAAAAAAGGGGAATCGCTAAAAGATACCATTCTCACAGTAAGTAATTATGCTGATGTAATAGTCATGCGCCATCCTAAAGAAGGGAGCGCCAGGTATGCAAGTGAAGTATCACCGATTCCCATAATAAATGCAGGCGACGGCTCAAATCAGCATCCTACTCAATGCCTGCTCGACCTTTATTCAATCCGTAAGACTCAAAAAAAATTAGACAATCTTAATATTGCTTTTATTGGCGACTTAAAATACGGAAGAACAGTTCACTCGCTGGCTATAGCATTGACAAATTACAACACTACCTTCCATTTGGTTTCGCCCGTTGAGTTAAAGCTTCCCAGCGCAGTTAAACGATATATCAAAGAAAAAAATCTTGAATATTTTCAATACACAGAATTGGAAGAAGTTATACCAAATGTTGACATCCTTTATATGACTAGGATACAGCAAGAAAGATTTTCTGAACCTGTGGAATACGAAAAGGTAAAGAATGCATATATACTCAGAAACAATATGCTTGACAATGCAAAAAAGAACCTGAAGGTTATGCATCCTCTGCCAAGGATTAATGAAATTACCGAAGACGTGGATGACAACCCTAAGGCATATTATTTCAGCCAGGCATTGAATGGCGTATATGTCAGGCAGGCATTACTCACCGCAATACTTGGAGTTGATATTAGAAGAAGTACTACACCTTGAATTTAAGCATTTAAGCATTCAATCATTTAAGCATTTACAAAAATGGCAAAACAAAATATTAGAAAAAAATTACAAGTATCGGCAATTGAAAACGGAACTGTAATAGACCACATAACTCCTCAAAGCGTTTTCCAGGTAATACGAATACTAAACTTAGATAAGATAACTAACGAGATAATGGTGGGCACCAACCTTGAGAGCAAGAAATATGGCAAAAAAGGGATTATTAAAGTCAGTAATAAATATTTCGAAAGTGAAGAGATAAACAAAATTGCCCTTGTTGCTCCAACTGCCACACTCATTGTTATTAAAGACTATACCGTGGTGTATAAAGCCAGCGTTGAAATCCCCGACAATATCAGTAACATAGTTAAATGTATTAATCCTAATTGTATTACCAACCACGAGAGCATTCCCACCCGTTTTAATGTAATCGACAAGGAAGACCTAAGACTGCAATGCTATTATTGCGAAAAGACAACGAAGAAGGAGAATATTAGCTTTGTATAAATAACGGATGGTTTTTCATTAATTTATTTCATTATCCAGTAACTTCAGTTTTGCAGTTAATACCTCCAAATCTCCTTTAGCTTTGTTAATTTTCTTCTCAAATTCTTCTTTCAGTAATGAAGCTTTTTTCGATTTGGCAAGAAATCCGATATTATTTTCCCATAGCTTAATTTCCTCTTCAAGTTTTTTTCGTTTACCTGCCAGGAAATATTTTTCATTATTCATTATCTTGCCTGTGTTCGGACTATCTTTCATGCCTTCTATTCGCTGCTTGTAGTTTATAGTCTGTATTTCTGTTTTGCTTATCTTAAGTTTGTCAAGCCGTTTATTGACGGCATTCCTGAATTCGTTCTGCACTTTTCCCTTATCCTTAATCGGAACATGCCCGATGTCAGTCCATTCGCGCTGGAACCCTTTAAGAACATCAAAAATTTCGTTCTTATCCTCACCAAATTTGTATTCTTCCACCTTTTTAATCAGTTCCTCTTTTAACTTAAGGTTATCAGCCTCGTGTTTTTCGATATTTGCAAAATAGTCTGATTTATTGTTAAAGAACTCATCACAGGCAGCCCTGAATCTTTTCCATATCTTATCAGAATGTTTCCTTGGTACCGGACCAATGCCCTTCCATTCCTTCTGAAGATTTATCAAGTCTTGAGTAGTATTTCTCCAATCCGTACTGGTTTTAAGGGCTTCAGCCTGCACACACAGATCGAGCTTAAGATTATAATTGTTTAATTGTTCTTCTTTAATCTTTTGGAAATATTCCTTTTTACCGGAGAAAAAAGTATCGAGCGAGGTTTTAAATCTTTCCCAAATCTCATCGTTGTGCTTGCGTGGAGCAGAACCAATGGTTTTCCAAACTTTGAGTAATTCGGTTATCTTGTAAGTATTGTCTTGCCATTCTTTTACTGTTGTAAACTCTTTTTGAAGAATTTCCTCCGCCTTTTCGCAAAGGGCTGTTTTGGCTAATAGATTATCATTTTGCTCTTCCTGGAATTTAGCGTAATGTTCCCGCCTTCTTTGGTTAATTTTATCTGTAGTGCTTTTAAATCTTTCCCATATCTCGTCTTTTTTATCCTGCGGAACAGGACCTGTTTCTTTCCACTGTTGGTGGTATTGCTGCAGTTGCTTGAATGATTTCAGGATAGAGGTCTCTAACAAAAGTTCTTCGACTTTTTCACAAAGTTCGATCTTTGCTTCTAAATTTTTCTTCAGGTCAAGGTCGCGTAATTCTTTATTTATTTTAACCTTGTCAAAGAATTTTTCAACATAAAAATGATAGCTCTGCCATAGATTGTTTAATTCGTTTTTTGGTACCATTCCTATCTCTTTCCATCTTTCCTGCAGAGATTTGAATTGGTCATAAGTATTTTTAAGGGTTTCTTCCGAGTCGATAAGAGCTTTTAATTCTTCGAGAATTATTTTTTTTGTTTCAAGGTTTTGTAATTTTATTTTGTCCTGTTCTTCGAGGAATCTTTGTCTTTTTGCCTTGTATATTGCAAAAGCCTCGTTAAACTTCTTTTCAATATTATCCTCTGTTGTATCAAATTTGTTTTTATCGCCTCCGCCTGCAACAAACTCATCGTATTTTTTCTGTTGTTCTTCTTTGTTTATATTCAGAAAGGCAACTTTAATCAGTGCCACTTTTTTCTTAATGGCATTTATTTCGCCCTCCTTAACAATCTCTTCCAGTACATTTACCAACTCTTCCCTGCTGAACGTTTTGTAATCTTCAACCGTTTCTTCTTGTTCTGCTTCAGGTTCTTCATGTTCGCCATCACCATTATTAATTTCGGTCAATTCCTTGGAAGCATCATCTGTTTCTGTCTTCTTTTCTTCAGATGATTCGACATTTTTATCAATAGCCTGAATAACAACATCTGTTTCTATCTTCTTTTCTTCAGATGATTCGGCATTTTTATCAATAGCCTGAATAACAACATCTGTTTCTATCTTCTTTTCTTCAGATGATTCGGCATTTTTATCAATAGCCTGAATAACAACATCTGTTTCTATCTTCTTTTCTTCAGA
>JAIORT010000732.1 GCA_021107975.1 Bacteroidales bacterium
TTCAGTTAATTACTGATAAAATAATTTATATTAACAATTAATTGGGGACAAAAAAATACATTTAGAGTTTTATATTATATCTTTCATATTAAATTTGTGTCAAATATTTCTTAAATCTGCACGATTGAAAGCAATTTATATATTATTCCGAAATCTGGCATTTATATTAATTCTGTACCTTGCCTCATGCAGTCCGACACGTAAATTGCAGGATAATCAATACATGCTTATCAAAAACAAGGTTGATATCATTAACCCGTCCAAAAATGTATCAGCAGGAGGATTAGAAGGATTGATTCAACAAAAACCTAATAAAAAATTTCTTGGAATTTTTCCTATTAAATTATGGATACACGGTATTTTTAAAAAATCCGGCGAACCTCCGGTAATTCTTGACCTGTCGCTTGTTAACGAATCAAAAGACCAGATGAGGAAATATCTTGACAATGTCGGTTATTTTAACTCTGAAGTCAGCGATACAATTAGATACAAGAAAAAGAAAGCAAAAAAAGTTATATACCTGATATCACTTTCAAAACCTTACAGGATCAGAAATATTAACTACAGGATACCTGATGATTCAATTAAAAATATCGTTATAAATAATAATAGTAACTCATTGCTAAAACCGGATAAAATATTCAATTCAAATACATTAGATAAAGAAAGATCAAGAATAGCTCAATTGCTAAACGATAACGGTTATTTTAGATTTACAAAAGACTACATATATTATGAGGTTGACAGTGCATTAAATAACAGGCAAATCGACCTTACACTTTTTATTAAAAATATTATTATTCCGGGTTCAAATCCTGATCAAAAGCCACTTGAAGAAAACCATAAAATTTATTATATAAATGAGGTATTCATATATCCTGATTTTTTACCTTTTATGGAAGATTCGATTAAAAACGACACACTGATTGAAAAATTAAAACAAAGGGGATATCCCGAACCCAATCTTTACAGCTTTATTTATTGTCCGCCATTGAAAATCAGACCTAAAGTTTTAACCAGGTCGATGTTTCTTGAAGGAAACGAAAAATATAATGCTACAGATGTACGCCAGACATATAAAAAAATAAACGAATTAAGAATATATAAATATGTGAATATCAATTTCAGGAAAAGCAATGATACAACAAACCTTAATCCAAATTTGAATTTTCTTGATTGTACTGTTCAATTAACAAGGAATCCGTTAAATTCATATTCAGTCGGAGCGCAGGGAACCAATTCCGGAGGCGATTTGGGAATTACCGGATACGTAGTTTATAAAAATAAGAATTTATTCAGGGGAGCAGAAGTTTTAAACATTAGGTTTCAGGGTTCTATGGAAGCGCAGAAAACATTTTCAACGTCAGAAGGCAGTGAAAAAAACGATTTTTTATTTTTCAACACTTTTGAAACAGGTATTGAGGCAAGTCTTTATATTCCCAAGTTTCTTGCTCCCATAAGCCAGGACATATTTTCAAGATACTTCAGACCGAAAACAACAATAAAGACAGGATATAATTTTCAGAACCGGATTGAATACAATAGAATAATTACTAATGTTACATTTGGTTATGAATGGTCGGAAACAAGATTCAAGAAGCATGAACTTCATCCTATTGATATTAACCTGATAAAAGTAAATACAACTCCTGAATTCGATTCCATTCTTGCAAACGAGTCGCAACGCTTTCAAAACCAATATACCGACCACATGATATTTGGACTGAGATACAGTTATATCTTCAACAACCAGGAGATTAATAAGATAAAAAATTTTTTCTATTTCAGGGGTAATGTTGAATTAGCGGGAAATTTGTTAAATACATTGGTAAAAGCCTGGGGAGGTCCCGAAAACGCAGAAGGCTTTAGAACTGTTTTTGGTATTCGGTATTCTCAATACTCCAAAACGAATTTCGATTTAAGGTATTATATTTTAATTAACAAGGATCACAGCCTGGCTTTCCGTTCGTTTGTCGGTGTTGCCATTCCTTATGGGAATTCAGTTGATATACCCTTTGAGAAAGGATATTACGGAGGAGGTGCCAATGGAATGAGAGCATGGGCGCTCAGATATTTAGGCCCTGGGTCTTATCATAATATTGGCTCGCACAATATCGAGCGTGTGGGGGACATTATGCTTGAAGGTAACTTTGAGTACAGGTTTGCAATATACAAAATATTTAAGGGTGCATTTTTTTATGATATTGGAAATATCTGGCTCTTGTCTAAAAATGAAACTTATCCGGGAGGAGAATTCCAATTTAGCAGCTTTCCCGGTGAACTCGCTATGGATGTAGGAGTGGGAATAAGGTTAGATTTGAATTATTTTATTTTCAGGATCGACATTGCTCAGAAGTTAAAAGACCCTGCTTTACCACAAGGGCAAAGATGGGTAATAGGCAACTCAAAAAAATGGTTTAACCCTGTATTTAACATGGGAATCGGATACCCGTTTTAATAATTTTAGATTTACGATTTTAGATTTTAGATTTATTATGAATGAAATTGATTTTTCGAAACTTATATTAAAAAATTTTCCCTACAAGCCTACCAATAACCAGGAAATACTAATAAATAAATTATCGGAGTTCTTATTTATAAAGAAAGACAATTCCATCTTTGTTTTAAAAGGTTATGCCGGAACCGGAAAAACAACAGTTGTAAGTTCAATTGTAAAAAATCTTAATTATATAGGAAAGAAATCAGTGCTTCTTGCTCCAACCGGACGGGCTGCAAAAGTACTTTCGACTTATTCGGGGAAAAAAGCCTTTACGATTCATAAAAAGATATACCTGCTTGCAACTAAGAACGATGGTTCGGTTAGATTGACGCTGGCAAGGAATATTCATGAAAACACCATCTTTCTTGTTGATGAAGCTTCAATGATTCCTGACAATTCTGTTTCACCTGATATGAGCTTATTTTCGAGACGCAACCTGCTTGAAGACCTGATTAATTATGTTTATGAAGGAGAAAATTGTAAGCTTATTCTTATTGGTGATACTGCACAATTGCCGCCTGTAGGTCTGGAAGTAAGCCCTGCACTTAACCTTGAATACTTAGAACGGTTTTTTAATTTGTCAATCAATACTTACGAGCTGAAAGAA
Source organism: Bacteroidales bacterium (assembly GCA_021107975.1). GTDB lineage: Bacteria > Bacteroidota > Bacteroidia > Bacteroidales > JAADJA01 > JAADJA01. The sequence goes on from JAIORT010000732.1 coordinate 3,108, forward strand.
GTTGTAAGGCAGGCTCTTGAATCGGGGATACTGGCTAATGCTACCAATATACGGAACCGGATAGTAAGAATGAACCAGGGTTATTTAATAAATTTGGAAAATTTTACTGATATAAAAAGAATAACCGGCGAAGAACTGGAAGATGCTTTAAACGAAGCCTATTCCAAAACGGTGCACGAAGAAACCGTTGTTATTACACGTTCAAATAAAAGAGCTAATATTTTTAACCAGGAGATAAGGAAAAGAATTTTGTTTCTGGAAAATGAGATTACAGCAGGCGATTATCTTATGGCAGTTAAAAATAATTATTTCTGGCTCGATAAAGATTCAAAAGCCGGATTTATTGCAAATGGCGACATCATTGAAATACTTCGAATAGGAAAATTTTACGAATTATACGGCTTCAGGTTTGCCGATGTAACTATACGTATGACAGATTATCCTGATGAAAAAGATTTAAACGTTAAAATATTATTAGATACCTTAATGATTGACGGACCTTCACTTACTTCTAAGGAGAATCAAAGATTATTTGATGAAGTAAAAAAAGACTATGAGGATATACCTTCACGAAGAAAGAGAATAGAAGAAGTTAAAAACAATCCTTTTTTCAATGCACTTCAGGTAAAATTTGCTTATGCCCTTACCTGTCATAAAACCCAGGGCGGACAATGGAAAAATGTTTTTATTGACCAGGGATATTTAACCGAAGAAAGAATCAACAAGGAATATTTCCGTTGGTTTTATACGGCATTTACAAGGGCTACTGATAAATTATATCTTGTAAATTTCCATGACCGGTTCTTTAAATAAAAATTAAAGCCTGCCGGCATAATTGCTGACAGGCTTTACCCTCTACGCTAATGAAAATTAATCATTATTATTTGCCATACAATCAAGATTTATGCCATACAAATAATATAAAATATATTTCATTAACTATCAGCAGCTTATTACTCACAATGTAACAAAATAATAAATTATATATTTTATTTTTGGGATTTTATTTTATTATTTTGGAAAGGATTGAATCATTGATTATAAAACTCCTGATTATTGGCTTTTAGCTTTTCTGAGATTGGAATTTTATTTTAAGTACTTTAGTCATTTCAATTTTTTATTGTTTCTCTGTTAACAATTTATATTTTTGCAGCAAAATTCATATTGTGTTTATTATTTGATAAAAAATATTACTATGATCAGGAAACTTTCAGAATTGGTTGATCTGGCAAAAGCCAAAAGGAAAAGAAAAATAGCTGTTGCAGCCGCCGGCGATTATGATGTTTTGGAAGCTTTAAAAAACGCTGAAGAAAATAACATTGTCGAGCCTGTATTAATAGGTATAAAGTCAAATATCGAAAGAATTTCCGGTGAGATAGGGTACGATATTAGTAAGCATGAGATTATCGATATCGAAGACAGGCTTGAAGCTTCACTGCATGCAACACAAATGATCCGCGACGGTCATGCCGATATACTGATGAAAGGACTTGTAAGTACCGGAATTTTATTAAAAGCTGTTGTTAATAAGGAACAAGGGTTAAGAAAAGGCGGTGTTATCAGCCACGTTGCTATTTTTGAATCGCCTTATTATCATAAATTACTTGGTATTACCGATGCAGCCATGAATGTGGCTCCAACCTTCGAAGATAAAATAGCCCTTATAAATAATGCAGTAGAAGTGTTTCATTTACTGGGCGAGCCTAATCCGAAAGTAGCTGTTGTAGGAGCTGTTGAAACGGTAAACCAACGCATGGAATCAACCATGCACGCTGCTACACTTTCGATGATGAACAAACGTTTTCAAATAAAAGGATGTACTATTGATGGTCCGTTGGCTCTTGATAATGCAATTTCCAAAAAAGCTGCAGAGCTAAAAGGTATCGAAAGCGAAGTCGCCGGAAATGTAGATATTGTTGTTGCTCCCGACATTAACGGGGCAAACTTCCTGTATAAAGCATTGAATTTCCTTGGCGGCGCCACAACTGCGGCTGTGATTATGGGTGCAAAAGTGCCGATAGTACTTACTTCAAGGGCGGATTCCGAAAAAATTAAATTTTATTCTATTGCCCTCTCTGCTGCAATTGGGTAAGAAAGTTATATGTTATTAGTTAAACGTTATTGGTGAATAACATATAACTAATAACATATAACACATAACTTATAACAATTACTGTTTTATTAATTTTGACAAATATTTAATACGGAGTTTCTTCAGATAAACAACCATAATGCTATGGACCATATTGCTCGTATTCTTGCCATTAATCCGGGTTCAACTTCAACAAAAATTGCGGTCTATGAAAATGAAATTCCTATTTTCCTGAAAAATTTAAGGCATTCTAAAGAAGAACTTGATCAATTTGAAAAAATCACCGACCAGTTCCAATTCAGGAAGGATTTAATTTTGGAACAGCTCAGAGAGGCGGAAATAAATCTTGATTCAATCAAAATAATAGTTGGCAGGGGAGGATTGCTTAAACCTATCGAATCAGGTGTTTATTTGGTTAACCGCCAAATGATACATGATCTCCGCAATAGTCCTCTGGGTGAACATGCCAGCAACCTTGGCGGATTAATTGCACACGATATTGCAAAATCATTACCCGACGCCAAAGCCTACATTGCCAATCCCGTTGTTGTAGATGAAATGGATGAGATAGCAAGGTTTACAGGTCATCCAAACTTTAAACGGGTTTCTATATTTCATGCATTAAATCAAAAGGCAGTTGCAATGGAACATGCCAAATCCATTATGCGGAACTACGAAGACCTAAACCTCATAGTAGTTCATCTTGGAGGTGGTATCACTGTTGGAGCACATCGAAAAGGCAGGGTTGTGGATGTGAACCAGGGATTGGATGGCGAAGGTCCTTTCTCTCCCGAGCGATCAGGTACATTGCCGGTGGGTGACATCGTAAGGATGTGCTTCAGTGGAAAATATTCACAAAAGGAAATCATGAAGATGATCCAGGGAGAGGGTGGTTTGGCAGGATACTTTGGAACTAACAGCGCTTACGAGATTGAAAAAAAAGCTGCTGCCGGCGACGAAAATGCAAAATTACTTCTTGAAGCTATGGCTTACCAGGTTGCAAAAGAAGTAGGGGCTATGGCAACAGTTTTAAAAGGCGATGTTGACGGAATACTTATCACCGGCGGTGTGGCTAACAGCAAATGGTTTGTAAACCTAATCGTTGAAAGGGTGCATAGAATTGCTCCTACCCATGTATATCCGGGTGAAGATGAAATGAGGGCTTTAGCCTTTAATGGCTTAAGGGTTCTTAAAGGAGAAACGGAAATTAAAGAATATAAATAGCGTCACAAAGAAAATTCAGGGTTTCAGTTTAGTGTTTACAGTTCAGAGTTGAAGTTGAAATAAACGTAATATTTACTATTTACAAGTTACTGGCAAGGCTAAGAAAGAACGTGCGACATTGAAAAGTATTGATAATTTTCAAGGACATACAAGCAGAAAAGTGTTATATTTGACCGATGCTTAACACAACAGAAATATTCCCATCTGAGAGACAAAAATTATTTGACCAACTTGCGGACAAATTAGAGACAGCGTACAATCTAAACAGAAAAGTAGTTAGTTTTCAAGCTAACAAGGACGAACCAATATATCGTTGGTTTAAATTCAAAGAAGGTTTTTCATCTGCTTTAGTAAAATACTTCCTAACAGAATATTCGTCCAAACCCGGAAAAATTTTAGACCCTTTTGCAGGTACAGGTACAACTCTATTTGCTGCACAAGAATCAGGTTGGCAGTCCTATGGAGTAGAACTTTT
>JAIORT010000698.1 GCA_021107975.1 Bacteroidales bacterium
GTATTAACTGATAAAGCTGATTCGGTGTGGGTATTTCTTACAACCGGCAATACTAACAAAGCCGGATCAATCGGGCTGTTAACTGCCGAAACTCCAATGCCAAACAATAAGGTAAGATACGAATGGAAATCAAAATATCCGATTGACTATTATTTAATTTCCTTTGCGGTTTCCGAATACCAGGAATATAATATCTATGCAAAACCATCTGATTTGCAGGGCGATTCCATTCTGATCCAGAATTATATTTATGATTCTCCGGATTGTTTGTCATATTACAAGGAAGGTATTGATAACACTATTGATTTTATTGAACTGTTTTCTGATCTTTATTCTCTTTATCCCTTTTATGAAGAAAAATACGGCCATTGCCTTGTTGATATAGGGGGAGGGATGGAACATCAAACTATGACAACCATTGGGGGATTTGGATTTGGTCTTGTTTCTCATGAGTTGGGACACATGTGGTTTGGCGATAATGTAACTTGTGCTACATGGAGTGATATTTGGGTGAATGAAGGTTTTGCCACTTATTCTGACTATTTGGCTCATGAGTTTATTGCCGGAGATGATTGGCCTCATATCTGGATGGAGCAAGCACATAATTATGTAAAGTCAGAACCAGACGGAAGTATTTATATTCCACCAGAAGAGATTACTTATGATAATGTTTGGAGAATTTTTAACGGCAGATTATCATATTACAAGGGAGCGCTTATCATCCACATGATAAGGTTTGAACTACAAGACGATGATTTATTTTTCCAGGTATTGCATGATTTTCAGTATCAGTTTGGAGATAGTGTTGCTACCGGTATAGATTTTATGAATGTACTTAATGTAACTTCGGGAATGGATTTTACAGAATTCTTTGACCAGTGGTATTTCGGACAAGGTTACCCAATTTATTATATAAGCTGGGTTCAGCAAAATAACAGCTTAGAACTAAATTCATCACAGATATCTTCAGTACCACATATTACACCTTTTTTTAAGATGCACGTTCCTTACAAACTTTTTTTCAGTGATGGAACTGATTCTACTATTATACTTTATCAATCGGATCATGATATGGAATTCTCCTTGCCTTTTGAAAAAATAATTGACAGTATCCAGGTAGATCCTAAACTTTGGGTACTTAAAAAGGTAGCATATTTGAATAATATAAACGAAAATAACAATCCGGTTAATTTTTCTTTTAGCCCGAATCCGGCAAATGACAAGTTAAACTTACTATTTGCGAATAATGATCAAAAAGAGCGGCATGTTTTGATTTTCGATTTATCAGGAAGCCAGGTTTTATCTGTTACAACCGCAGAAGATCGTATTTCACTTGATATCTCGAGCTTACCTTCATCAACCTATTTTATTAAGGTTACTGATGGCAGCAACCAGTTATCTAAAAAATTTATCAAACTGAATTAAATCAGTTAAGTTTCAAAATTAAGTGGTATTTGAGTTGACAATAATCCGATACCACTTTTTTTTATCTTTGCGCCCTAATTATCGTAAAAATGAATACAAAAGAAGTTCGTGTAAGATTTGCCCCTTCTCCAACAGGTCCATTACATATAGGAGGTGTCAGAACCGCCCTGTATAATTATTTATTTGCCCGGAATCATGGAGGCAAATTTATTTTAAGGATTGAGGACACCGATCAAAACCGTTTTGTTCCGGGAGCTGAAGATTACATTCTCGAATCGTTTGAGTGGTGTGGTATTGAATTCGATGAGGGCATTCATAAAGGTGGTCCTTATGCACCTTACCGCCAGTCGGAAAGGAAAGAGATTTATCGTGAGTATGCTGAAAAACTAATTGAAACAGGAGATGCGTATTATGCTTTTGATACTCCCGAAGAACTGGATGCCCTACGAAAAAAACTGGAAAGTGAAAAAGCAGTAAATACAAGTTACAGCTCCCTTTCCCGGAAAGAAATGAAAAATTCCTTAATCCTTACGAAGGAAGAGGTTCAAAGCAAAATTGAGTCGGGTGATGACTATGTAATAAGGTTTAAAATGCCGGAAAATGAGGAAATAAAATTTCAAGATATAATCAGGGGAGAAGTTATTGTAAATTCTTCTACACTTGACGATAAGGTGCTGTTTAAGTCGGATGGAATGCCGACCTATCACCTTGCAAATATTGTTGATGACCACCTTATGGAAATTACACATGTGATCAGGGGAGAGGAGTGGCTTCCGTCGCTACCTTTACATGTATTGCTGTATAAGGCTTTTGGATGGAAATCGCCTCAATTTGCGCACATGCCTTTAACACTGAAACCGGATGGTAAAGGAAAACTAAGTAAGCGAGATGGCGACAGGCTGGGATTTCCCGTTTTTCCACTGGAATGGAAAAATCCTCAAACCGGCGAAGTTTCCTCAGGATATAGGGAATCGGGATATTTTCCCGAAGCATTTATCAATATCCTTGCGTTTCTTGGCTGGAATCCGGGAACCGAGCAGGAAATTTTTTCAATGAAAGAATTAATAGAAGCGTTTTCGCTTGAAAGGGTCGGCAAGGCAGGTTCAAGATTCGACCCTGAAAAAGCAAAATGGTATAATCATCAGTATTTAATCCGGAAAAGGGATAAGGAATTAGCCAGACTGTATCAATTGATATTAAAAGAAAAAGGGATTGATGCTTCGGATGATTATGTGGCTAAAGTTGTAGGTTTAATTAAAGAACGTGCCAATTTTGTAAAGGATTTTTGGGATCAGTCTTCTTTTTTCTTTGTTGCACCAGGTAGTTATGATGCAAAAGCAGTAAAGAAACGATGGAAAGCCCAATCTTATGATCAAATGCAGGAATTAAAACAGATTTTGGAAAGTATAGCTGAATTTAATTCTGAAAATATTGAAAAAATTATAAAAGACTGGATAGAAAAAAAAGAGTATTCAATAGGTGCTGTAATGAATGCTTTCAGATTACTGATTGTAGGAGCTACTATTGGGCCACATTTGTTTGATATATTAGCCGTGATTGGAAAAGAAGAGAGCGTACAAAGAATTAAAAATGGACTGGGAATATTGGGAAGGAAAATGGGTTGAGGTTTGGGATTGATTATAAATTTATATAATAGCTTATGTCAACTATTGCAATAGAAGGAATGGAATTTCACGCATTTCACGGCTGCCTGCCTGAAGAGCAGGTGATTGGAAATAAATTCATTGTTGATCTTTTCATTGAAACCGATACTTCTAAAGCAGAGGAATCAGATAACCTAAAGGATACTGAAAATTATTCTGAAGTTTATAATCTTGTGAAAAAAGAAATGGAGATAAAGTCGAAGTTGCTGGAACATGTCGGCAGGCGAATTCTGAATTCTCTAAAAACAAATCTCCCTCAGATCGAATATGCCAGGCTCAAAGTTTCAAAAATGAATCCCCCCTTAGGTGGTCAGGTTGAAAGTGTGAGCTTGACTTTAAAGTATTAAGTATGATGCCCGCCTGAAAAACTAAGTCTGACAGTTGTGATGTATGATGTCAAATATATTTTGCATTTTGCATTTAAAATATTTAATTTTGCACTCTCGATAAAAGGTACCGTGGCCGAGTGGTTAGGCGGAGGTCTGCAAAACCTTAGACAGCGGTTCGAATCCGCTCGGTACCTCAATAAAGAAGCCCGCAAATTGCGGGCTTCTTTGCCTAATCTTCCTGTTCATTTTTTTTCTCCATCTTTCTCTTTTCAGTGTACCTGTCAAACGCTTCTTCACCTTCTTCCTCCCAGTAATCGTCATAATAACGCCATTTCTTAAAGTTATTCCATTTAGGAAACCTTTCTTTTCTGAAAGTTGAACGAAAATAATTCTTATGACGTTCATCAGGCTTGCCATGTCCCGGTCCAAAGTTTCCAAATATCAGCCTGGCAAGGAGAATAATACCAAATGCCATCCAGTAATCTATTTCGGATAATCCGAAAAGTGCCGGCATAATCCAGTTCCAGAGTAGCATCACAAAATATCCGAAGATAAAGGCAAAAATTACTGCGAGTGCGATTCCTCCGATTATCCAACCGGCAATTTGTATTGCCCGTGGTTTATCAGGATGATTTCTACTAAATCTTTTTATGTTTTCCATTTTAATGTCCTCCTATTTATTAATTTTAATATTTTCTATTAAAAAAATGTACTCAATAACCCAACATTCCAACAATTCACCTTAATTCACCTAAACTCTAATTACTTCTATTCTCCTTATACCTTTTTACCCATTACCGCATCCTTTTCTTTCACTAACTTCTGCAACTTTGTCATTGCTCTGTGTTTCCTTGAAAGAAGTGTTCCAATAGGAATATCCCATTCCTGCGACAATTCTTCAAATGTATATCCTTCCAATTCTGTTGCAATAATAATTTCATGCTGATCCGGGCGAAGCTCTTCCAATGTATCAATCATTAGCTTAAATCTTTTTTCCTGTTCATACTCATCTTCCGGGTCAGATGGTTCATACTGCATTTTTCCGAGCAACAAATTCTCTCCATTTTCTGCATCTTCGTAGTCATCCAGCCTTGCCTCCTGCTTTTTTCTTCTCAAGTCGATGATCTTGTTTTTCAAAGAACGGTACATATAAGCCATCAGGTTTTCAATTGGCGTATTAAAATCAACTTTTGTGAACAGGTTAAGCGCTACATCCTGAACAATATCCTCTGCATAAGTTTTACCTTGCCAATTCCTTCTTACATAAGAGACCAGATTGGAATATTCATGTGCAAGAAAGTCTGAAAACCTTTTTTGTTGTTCAGAATGGCTGTTCATATTTTTATAGACGGACAGGTTTGAAATTATTGCATAAATATAGTCGAAAAAAGAACAAGAAGAGCGTTTGCTTGCTGAAAAGGAAAGTTATAATTATGATAATCTTATTAATTATGATAAGATGAAGAAAAGCACTTATTTTAAAATATTCACGTAATAATCCAAACATTCAGGATTTGCCAAAGCATCTTTATTTTTCACATCCTCGCCGTGAATGATATTTTTAACGGCAATCTCTACCTTTTTCCCATTAATGGTATAAGGTACATCAAGGACAGTTTTAATAATAGCAGGCACATGCCGCGGGCTGCAATTAGAACGAATATTCGATTTAATCCTATTTTTTAATTCATCATCCAGGGCAACACCTTCATTCAATTTCACAAACAATACAACCTGTTCATCACCGTCAACTTTTTTCCCTACTACTACCGAATCTTCTATTTCATCCATGCTTTCAACCACCCTATAAATTTCTGAGGTTCCGATACGAACTCCTTGCGGATTTAATGTCGCATCCGATCGACCTAACATTGTAATACCACCATGTTCACTGATCTGAATATAATCACCATGCCACCATATATTCGGAAAAATATCAAAATATGCACTTTGGTATTTTTTATTGTCCGGGTCGTTCAAAAAATAAATCGGCATAGAAGGAAAAGCAGATTTGCATACCAGTTCACCCTGCTCTCCAATTAATGAATTACCATTATCATCAAAGCAATCAACATCCATTCCCAAGCCTTTACATTGAATTTCGCCAATATGAACGGGGAGTGTGGGGTTTCCCAATATAAAACAGGAAACAATATCCGTTCCTCCGGCTATTGAAGAAAGCTGTACATCCTTTTTCCAATCCCTGTAAATATATTTGAAACTTTCCTCAGTTAACGGCGAACCGGTAGAAGTAATGACTTTCAGTTTTGGAAAATCCGATATCTTTTTTGGAACCACACCGGCATCTTCGAGGGAAGCAATGTACTTGGCACTTGTACCAAATAATGTAATATCCAGTTCGTCCGCCATTCTGAGCAAAGCATCAGGTCCGGGATAGAAAGGATTTCCATCGTAAAGAACCAGCGTAGCGCCAATCGCCAGGCTGCTCACAAACCAGTTCCACATCATCCAGCCGCAGGTAGTAAAATAAAATATAGTTTTTTCAGGACGAATATCACTATGTAACCGTAATTCCTTTAAATGCTGTATCAATGTCCCGCCGGCAGAATGAACAATACTTTTTGGCAAACCCGTTGTGCCGGAAGAATACATTATATAAAGCGGGTGGTCAAACGGTAGCTGTTCAAATATCAATTCTTCATCAATTGGTTGCGCAAAATCTTCCCAAAGTATGGCTTCAGGTATATCCTCAATCTTTGCATTACCTGTATAATTAACCATTACAACGTGCTTAACCGATGGTAACTTGTTTAAAATTCCTTTGAGTTTCTGCTGCGAATCAAATACTTTTCCTTTATAAAAATAACCATCAGCCGAAAGTATCACTTTAGGTTCTATTTGCGAGAAACGGTCTAATACGCCTTTAATACCAAAATCGGGAGAGGAGGAAGACCAGATAGCTCCAATGGAAGCGACAGCTAACATCATGATTATGGTTTCGGGCATATTGGGCATAAACGCAGCAACTCTGTCGCCTTTATGCACGCCAAGCCTTTTCAACCCTGCCGCAGCCCTCCGTACCTGCTCGTACAATTCAGCGTAAGTAAGCTCACGTCTGACAGATGTTTCACCCCAAAAAATAATTGCTTTATGATCATCTTTTCTGCTTAATAAATTCTCAGCAAAATTGAGACACGCATCGGTAAACCATTTGGCACCGGGCATCTTTTTAGCATCGTCAACAACCTGATTATAGTTTTTGGAACACTTGATGTTACAGTAATCCCATACTTCAGCCCAGAAATCAGGAACATTATCGACGCTCCAGTGATGAACAGTGTAATACTCGTTATCAGGAAGATTGAATTTAGCTGCTATCCGGGAAAGAAATTCGTACATCTGCGAATTTTCTTTATAGCTTTCTGAGGGTTGCCAAAGG
>JAIORT010000486.1 GCA_021107975.1 Bacteroidales bacterium
AATTGAAATTTTTATACTATGTTCGTTTTTGATAAACATTATGTAAATTTGTTATTTTAAAACGAATACGAAATTAATCAAATTATGAGCATGAAAAAATGTATCCTTTCCGTGATTGTTTTCCTGGCTTTAATATGTACAGATTGTTCGGCACAGGAGAGCAAAGAAAAAAACCAGTCGAACCAGCAGATTTATAACCGCCAGCCTGCCGTTGCCGGACAGTTTTATCCTGCTGATAAGAATGAATTGGAAAAAATGCTGGGTAATCTGTTTTCGCAAGCTGAAACAAAAAAGAAAGAAAATGTGCTTGCCGTTATTTCGCCTCATGCCGGCTATGTGTTTTCGGGCGAAGTTGCTGCTTCAGGCTTCAACCAGATTGACCCGGAAAAATCTTATGAAAATATTTTTGTGATTGCTTCGAGCCACAGGGCATATTATGAAGGTGCTTCGATTTATTACCTTGGAAATTATATTACTCCGCTTGGAGAGGTTATGGTGAATATTAATCTCGCCAAAAAACTTTGCGATGAAAACAAGGTTTTTTCTTATGTAGCCAAAGCTCATATATCTGAACACAGCATCGAAGTTCAACTTCCGATGTTACAAAATAAAATGAAAAAGGATTTTCAGATTGTGCCTATTGTTATCGGAACGCAGTCGCAGAAGGTTTGCAGGGAAATGGCTGAAATACTGAAACCTTATTTTAAAAAGAATAATCTTTTTGTGATAAGTTCTGATTTTTCGCATTATCCGCCTTATGAAGATGCCAATAAACTGGATATAGAAACTGCCGAAGCAATTATATTAAATAATCCTGACGAGTTTATCAAAGTTATAAATGATAAGAAAAATGCCAGGGTTCCGGATTTATCAACACGTGCCTGCGGATGGACTTCCGTGCTTACATTATTATATATAACCGAAAACAATCCGGATGTTGAATATACCTTTATTCAATACATGAATTCGGGTGATATGGATTTTGGTGATAAAAGCAGGGTAGTAGGTTATAATTCAATTATTGTCAGTGAAAAGAAAGGTTCCGTTGAAAATACTGAATTCCGGCTTACTAATAAAGACAAAAAAGATTTGCTCGAAATTGCACGTACGACAATTGTTGAATATGTTTCAAACAATGAAGTCCTGAAGCTAAACGCCGGCGATTATTCCGATAACCTTAAAGTGCATTGCGGTGCTTTTGTAACTTTAAATAAAAACCACAGCTTGCGCGGGTGTATCGGAAGGTTTACAGCCGATGAGCCTTTGTATAAAGTTGTTCAGCAGATGGCTGTTGCATCTTCTACACAGGATACACGTTTCCTGCCGGTGAAGAATGATGAAATTAACGACATTGAAATTGAAATTTCTGTTTTGACCCCAATGAAAAAAATCGAATCGATTGACGAGATTGAGTTGGGTAAACATGGGATTTATATTAAAAAAGGATACAGGTCGGGGACTTTCCTCCCGCAGGTTGCCACTGAAACGGGTTGGACATTGGAGGAATTTCTGGGGCATTGTGCAAGAGATAAAGCCGGAATTGGCTGGGAAGGATGGAAGGATGCCGATGTCTATATTTACGAAGCTAATGTGTTTGCAGAGGAAGATTTTGAGGAAAAATAAAAAATACTATAACTCTCCCTTTTCAAAAAAATTGGTTTTTGTGCCGTCCCGAAGTTTCGTGATTCGGTACGATTTATCCGGGTTAGGTTACACTATCAATTCTATTATTTAATTCTTTCTCTTTATTTTTCAGGATTATTAATTCTTTTTCTTCATTTTTCGACAACTTGCTCCGCTCTTGTTTTGTCTCCAGTGCGATTATTTTCATCGAAATATCATACCGTTGTTTTTTGAGCTTATCAACTTTTTTCATGGGTCAAAAAAATATTTAAAACATATAAATTTGTTATACAACGTAAAATTAATTTATTTTTATCTTAATATTTATTTTTTTGTACATTTACAACTTTTTAAATAAACCTTCTAATACAGAAAATTAATTATTATGATAATAGTAATTATCTTAATTGTATTATTATTTTACGCAGGATTTATTATTATAAATATTTTAAGAACCGAAAATAAAAGAAAAAATTTGAAAGTGGGTGATATTTGTAAAGTATATCTTGGTGAAAATAAACTAACCGGTTTTATAATGAAAGTTAATTCGGAAATAGATGTTTTGGTAACAAACAAAGTTTTCAGATTCTCCCGGGACCAGATATACGCATGAGAAAGACTTATACTCAGCTTCCCGGTTTATAAATATTGCTCAATGTATTTATAGTCGGGTGTTAATTCTCCTTTATAGAGTATCATCGCTTTTTTTATAGGATTTGGAATATCAACTTTTTCAAAAGAAGTATTATAATTTGCCCCTGCGATTGCCTTAATGTATTTATTAAGCACATTGCTGAAAGCAACTGATGATTCACGCGGCAACTCACTCGGGAGAATATCCACAGCCATTATTAAAATGCCATCACCTTTAAATCCCATAGTAGGTTCACGTGTAAACGGGTTATAAACAAAAACAGGGTCTTCAATTTCGGTTCCTTTATGTGTGCATTCAATTGAACCGTCCTGATCGCAGGTTATATCACCGATAACCGTTAGTCTTGGTCTTTCTTTTGAGTAAAGTTTCTCGAGGTAATCTTTTGTTACAATACGCGGATATCTTTTGTCCCAATACATGCAGTTCATCAAAACTGTCAGGTGAGGAATGTATTGCTCGAAAATGCTTTTATATTTTTCGGGATGAGCATAATAATCCTGTAAATCAAATTTATAACCATCTTCTTTTGGTGCTGAAAGATCCCACTCTTTAAACACAACCTTGTAAAGTACGTTGTTCGGAATGTCTTTTCTGTTTTTTAGTGTCAGAAATTCTTGTGGTGAGATTTCTTTAATTGGCAGTAAGCCGGCTATCTCCTGTGCACCGTTTGAAACATTTCCATATCCGGTAAAACCTATTGTTAACGGAGTTAATTTTTTTGGCAATCCTTTTTCAGCAATTTCCTGCCCGACTTCAGAGATTATTTGTTTTGCCACTTCCAATGAAACATATTTATGCGATTGAGAAATTTTAAGAAATGGCGTGTGATAGCCATATTCCATCAACCTCTGACCCAGCGACCACAAGGAGTTGATCATGCCTGCAAGCCCGGCAAACGTACCAAAGAAAATCAATCGCCTGCCCATTTCGTCCTCTACCTTTTCATAATCGATCAGGTTGACTTTCTTCTCCATCATTTTTTTCAGCATGGGCATGTTATAAGGTTGCCCTTTAATAACATGGGAGAAGAAAACATAGGTTTTTCCCTCTTCAAAAAAATCAAGCGGTATTTCTTTAATACCAAAGATTACAGGCGCTTCATTTAATTCATTAACGATTTTTGCACCGGCTGCGGCAAATTCATCATCTGTAAAGATCCGTTTCGGTGATGTCTGTACGTGTATTTCCAAACCATCTTCAATTAATTTCTTAACGTGTTTAGGAAGGATTGCCACACGCCTTTCCATAAGGTATTTATCATCGTGGCGGATACCTATAATATTGTTGTTCATACCTTTTAATTTTGAATCTTTATAAAAAACGGCAAACATATAAAAAATTCATTTCTGACTGCAATAAATTTCATAGGAAATAAATTCCAATTTATTTTTTACATTTTATATTTTTTATATCTTTGCAGCATATTTAAGCTTCAGAAACATTTGCTTATAAAAATTAATACCTTTCATTGATAAATTAAAGAACTCCTTATAGCCCAAAAGTATTTCAAGGCATAAGTTACTGTTAAAAATAAGAATAAAAAAGGATAAGTTTTAATGACATTTAACTAATAAAATTAGTAATGGAATACAATACAACAAGAGACAAACTGGTGATCAGTGAATACGGCAGAAACGTCCAGAAACTGATTAAGTATGCAATAACTATTGAGGATAGGAAAAAAAGAACCGATTTTACTAAAATAATCGTTCAAATTATGGGGCAAATGAATCCCCAAGTACGTGATTCCGGAGATTTTAGGCACAAATTATGGGATCATTTATTTATCATTGCCGATTTTAAGCTGGATGTTGATTCACCTTATCCTCCGCCTTCAATAGAGTTTCTCACTGCTAAACCTGAAAAGCTAAGCTATAGGGAGAACAATATAGATTTCAAGATATACGGAACCAACATCTCTAAAATTATTGAAGTTGCGATAGATTTTGAAGAAGGTCCGGAAAAAGATGCACTTGTTCATACAATTGCCAATCATTTAAAAAAATCATACCTTAACTGGAACCGCGACTCTGTTTCAGATGATCTTATCATTGAGCATCTCAACACTTTATCAAAAGGAAAACTTAAGCTCAGCGAAGACAGGAAGCTAAACGCCACCAGCGATATACTGGCAAGAAACAGGAAAAAGAAACCATCGAAGCCCGGTACCCAACGAGGCAAAGATCAACGAAAAGGTAAAGGCAGAGGAGGAAGAAGAATGTAGGGGTATAAGGTATTTTGCCTAAGGAAGAAATGGAAATCCTGTAAATTTCAGCATAGTTCCATGATGTTGGATATACCCAATTAAAAAAATTGAATAATAATTTGTTCTATAAAAATAAGATTTATACTTTTGCACCCCAATTTTTGAATTATTAATATTAAACAAAAAGAACAATATGATTATAATACCAGTTAAAGAAGGCGAAAGCATCGACAGAGCTTTAAAAAAATATAAAAGAAAATTTGAAAAAACCGGTGTTGTAAAAGAATTACGTGAAAGACAAAAATTCACAAAACCTTCCATTTTAAAAAGAGAAGAAAAATTAAAAGCGATTTATATCCAGCAGCTCAAACAACAAGAGGAAGGATAATAGCTTATTCAAATAAAACAATTTAAAAAGAAATGTTTTATTAAAAATTTTTATTACCTTTGAAACAAATATTTCTTCCTTTTTTTTATGTTTTCAGAAAGGTTTATTCAACATATTACATTTGAAAAAAGATACTCACCTAATACAATTATAGCTTACCAAAAAGACCTTCGCCAGTTTTTCGATTATATCGCAAGTGAATATGATATTAAAAATATCCATGACATTAACCATTCAATTATTCGTTCATGGATTGTTTATTTAGCAAATGATTCCATATCATCCAGGTCGATAAACAGGAAACTATCAACACTTAAAACCTTTTACAAATTTTTACTAAAAGAAAACCTAGTAAAACAAAATCCGTTAACTAAAATTCTACCTCCTAAAACAAAAAAAAGATTACCTGAATTCGTTAACCGGGAAAAAATGGACTTATTATTTGACCAGGTTGAATTTGGAGACAATTTCAGAGGTATAAGGGATAAATTAATTATTGAAATATTTTACTTTACGGGTATGCGATTATCCGAGATGGTAAACCTGACAGATACTGATGTGGATATTAAAAACCTGAAAGTAAAAGTGCTCGGGAAAAGAAATAAAGAAAGGATAATACCGTTTTGTAATGAACTGAGAGATTTAATTATTCGATATAAAGAAGTAAGAAACAAAGAAATAGAAATAACAGAACCTGTTAACTATTTTATCGTAACAGAAAAAGGGAAAAAAATCTATAAAAAACTTGTATATCGTATCGTAAATTCGTATCTTGGCAAGGTTTCTACGTTACAAAAAAAAAGTCCTCACGTGTTACGACACACATTTGCAACACATATGCTTAATAATGGAGCCGACCTCAATGCTATTAAGGAAATTTTGGGACATGCAAATTTAGCAGCAACACAAATTTACACACATAATACCATCGAAAATCTTAAAACAATATATAAACAAGCCCATCCAAGGGCATAAAACGAAAGGAAAATAATATGAAAGTAAACATCAATTCTGTACATTTTAAAGCTGACAGTAAACTAACAGCTTTTATTAATGAGAAAATAGGTAAGTTATCTCACCTTTATGACTGTGTAATTGGAAGCGATGTAGTATTAAAGGTTGATAATAGTGATACGCCGGAGAACAAGATCGCAGAAATCCGACTTAAATTAAGAGGTAATGATCTTTATGCAAAAAAGCAATGCAAGACTTTTGAAGAAGCAACTGATACTGCTGTAGATGCTTTAAGGAAGCAACTTTCAAAGCATAAAAATAAAATTAAAAACAGATAAAATTTTTATTTATAATTTTTCTTTGTAATAAAAAATATGTTTTATACTTTTGCAGTCCTTTTTTGAGGACTGTTTTTTTATATATAATATAGTATATGCCAATGTAGCTCAGTTGGTCAGAGCAGCTGATTTGTAATCAGCCGGCCGGGGGTTCGAATCCCTCCATTGGCTCTGTTCTTTTAAGTATTGAAATTAAAGTTGGGGAGATTCCAGAGCGGTCAAATGGGGCAGACTGTAAATCTGTTGGCGAAGCCTTCGGAGGTTCGAATCCTCCTCTCCCCACAGAAATAATTGTTGGATTTTAGAAATGCTGATTTAATGAGTTTCATATTATTTCTCTAAACTTCTTAGTTATGTATGCAATAATTCTATTATTCATTAATTCAACAATTAAAATGCGGGAGTAGCTCATTTGGTAGAGCGACAGCCTTCCAAGCTGTAGGTGGCCGGTTCGAGCCCGGTCTCCCGCTCAAAAAGCCATTGTAGCTCAGCGGTAGAGCGCTTCCTTGGTAAGGAAGGGGTCACGAGTTCAATTCTCGTCAATGGCTCAATGTAATTAATTGGCATTAAATCAATTTTGTATATACTTTTAAACAATAATTAACATGGCAAAAGAAAAATTTGATCGTTCGAAACCGCACGTTAATATT
>JAIORT010000339.1 GCA_021107975.1 Bacteroidales bacterium
CCTGTGAGAATTACAGCTATTTTACTGTTACAGATTTGTATTTTTACATTTTCTTCGAACAGCCAGTCTGCTATAAAAATTGATAGTCTGCAAAGATTATTAGCAATACAGGAAAATGATTCTAATAAAGTGATTATTTTATTAGAATTAATAAAAGAATACAAAAATTTTGACATTGAGCAAGCTAAAAAATACTCCGATATTGCTTATGACTTGTCAAACCGGCTAAATTATATTCCCGGGGAAATAGATGTTTTGTATGAAAAATGTTATATTCATACTTATGAAGGTTTATTCGACTCCGCTATTTATATAAATAATATTGCCATACAGCTTAGTGATTCAATTAATGATATAAAAAGACTTGGATACAATTATAATTTATACGGAAGGATCATGCAAAAGCAAGGGTTTCTTTCAACAGCATTGGATTTTCATAACAAGGCTCTGTCGTTACTGATGAAAGTCAATGATAAAAAAGGAATTGCAATATCTTTTAATTCAATGGGAATTATATATTTTCAAAGAGCTGACTATGATTCTGCAGTTTCTTGTTATTTGAATTTAATAAAATTATCGGAGGCGATAGGATATGAGCAGGCATTGGCAAGCGGGGCAATAAATTTAGGAAAGGTGTATTTGGAAATCGGAGAATACAATAAAGCAAAAAGCAACATTTTTAAAAGTATTGAAATAAACAAAAAATATAATAATATCCAGCAAATAGGGTTGGCATTCAATAACCTGGGAATGGTTGCTTTTGAGGAGAAAAAATATGATGAGGCAATAAAATATTATAAAAAAGGTATTGAATATTACGAAAAAATTAACAATAAGGTTGGTCTGGGATTTATTAATTCAAATATTGGCACTTTATATGAAGCAAAAGGGAATTATTCAAAGGCTCTTGAAGTATATAAGATATCAAAAGGTTACTTTGAAGAAACAGGAAGGAAAAAAGGTATATTATCTGTTTTAATAAACGAGGCTGTAATATTTGAAAGATTAAAAATATTTTCAAAGGCTTTGGCAATTTACGATACATGTTTGACCATTGCAAAAGAAATAGAAGCAAAAGATGATTTATTATTGGTTTACAATAATATTTATAAAGTTTACGAAATATTAGGAAACTACAAAAAAGCCTTCAAGTACCAAAACCAATTCATAGAATTAAAAGACTCCATTTTTAATATAGAAAAATCCGGGATAATTGCCGACCTGCAACTGAAATACGAAAAAGAGAAAAACGAAGCCCGCATCCTGGCATTGGAAAACGAAAATCTTCAACAAGACCTGAATTTGCGAAAAAAGACAAACCAGCGGAATATGTACCTGGCAGGTGGATCGGCTTTAGTTGCAATAGTGCTGTTATTGTTTATTTTTTATCGTCATAAAGCCAGGAAGGATAAAATTATTGCAGAACAAAAGATAAGGCAGTTAGAAGAAGAAAAGAAATTGCTCGCCGCCAGATCAATTGTCGAAGGACAGGAAGAAGAACGCAAGCGTATAGCAAAAGAACTGCACGACGGTTTGGGCGTGTTGTTATCCACGGCAAAAATGCACTTTACAACAATAAGTGATAGAAGTCCTGAAAATAAAGACCTCATCCAAAAAGCCACAAAATTGCTGGAACAGGCATCGGGAGATGTGCGGAAGATATCTCACAACATGATGCCTGGTATATTAACAAAATTCGGTTTAAATGAAGCACTTGAAGATTTATTCGAGCAATTAGACGAAAGCCCCGGACTTACTGCAGAAATCCAAATTAACGGAGACAGAGAACGCCTCCCTGAAAATACCGAGATCATGCTTTACAGGATCGTACAGGAGATGGTGAATAATACATTGAAACATGCAAAAGCAACCAACATATCGTTTACTATTAATTACCTTTCCGAACAGTTGAATATTCAGTATTCCGATAACGGTAAGGGATTTATTGTGAATGAAAAACTACAATCAAAATCCATTGGGTTAACAAGCATACAGTCCAGGATTGATTTTCTGAGTGGTAATTTATCTATTGAATCATCATTAGGTAAAGGAACCGTCTATTTCATTCAAATCCCTTTGAAGGAAAATTAAAATCTTATCAAAACAGAGACAATAACTATACTGACGGAAATCAGGTTTGCAAATTTAAAATGTTTGATTTCGTCAGTATAATTCTTTTGAAAAAAGGTGTAATTCGGGCTTTTTGTAATTTATTCATTTTTTGTATTTTTGCACCGGAAATAATAAAGCCCATGATTGAAGTACTTATTGCAGACGATCACCAGTTATTAATTGACGGAATTAAAACTACTCTTGAAAATATTAGTGATATTAAAATTGTAGCGGAAGCTTATAATGGTTTGCAGGTACTGAAGATTTTAAAGGAACAAAAAATTGATGTTATTCTTATGGACATCAATATGCCTCAAATGGATGGGCTTGATTGTTCCAAAATTGTATCTAAAAAATATCCAGATATAAAAATTATTGCGCTTTCACAGTTTGATGAAAAACGTTTTGTAAAACGTATGATTAAAAACGGAGCTTCAGGTTATGTATTAAAAGACACCAGTAAAGATGAACTTATAAAGGCAATAAATAAAGTGTATCGGGGTGAAACTTTTTTTAGCGACAGACTTTCAATTAACATTCTGCAGCGTGAAATTAATCAAAGTCCATTCGATCCGCTTTTTCCCAAATTAACCGGAAGGGAAAAAGAAATTCTAAAATTGATAAGTTTTGAATATAATAGCCAGGAAATCGCAGATAAGTTAAACGTTAGCTTTCATACTGTAGAAACTCACCGTGCACATTTAATTTCCAAAGCAGGTGCTAAAAATTCAGCAGGATTGGTTAGGTGGGCTATGGAAAATGGATTGTTAGACTAAGAAGTTTAAAACTCAGATTAGACTTTCCTCAATAAAAAATAGCAGTTTTCTGCTATTTTTTTTTCTAATGGTTTTCTGCTATATATTTTTTTAAAAGTTATAATACTTTCACCACCGTATATAAAACAACTACTGTTGATGAAATTAATAAAGAAATATTTATCGGTTGAATTATCAGTAAAACCAACAATTTATATTTTATTATATCTTGTTGTTATGATTTTACTTATAAAATTAATTACCGAATTAAATATTTCAGAAAGTAATTTTTTGAATAATACTATTAAAAAAGAAATTGGAAACGATAAAAAAGAAATAAGTATGATAAATAAACATGATGATTTTACTAAATAGCTACTGTTAAATATTTTTTCCACATAATATTTACAGTTCTTTACTTTCCACAAAAATCGACCTGAAATGAAAAACCCGGACTAATTAGCTCCGGGTTTTCATATTCTATGTATATAATACTTTGTTTACTCGGCAAACACCTCAAAATTGATATTTACTTTTATGTCTTTATGTAAATTCACCTGGGCAGAGTATGTGCCTAATTCTTTGATATGCTCACCGTCAACAGTAATTCTCTTCCTGTCAATATCATAGTTGAACTGCTGCTTAATAGCATCAGTAATTTGTATATTGTTAACCGAGCCGAATATCTTACCTGTTTCGGCTGCTTTAGCTCCTATTTTTACTGTTATACCATCAAGGGCTTTGGCAAGTATTTCAGCTTCTTTTTTGATCTTTTCCTCTTTAAAGGATTTTTGCTTCAGATTTTCTGTTAAAATTTTCCTGTTGGTTTCTGTTGCAGCAATTGCATAACCTTTCGGAATCAAATAATTCCTGGCATAACCGGCTTTAACATTAACGATATCATTGGTATAGCCAAGGCTCCGAATATCCTGTTTTAATATAATTTCCATAATTACCTCCTTATTTTAATAAATCTCCAACATAAGGCATTAATGCAATATGCCTTGCTCTTTTAACTGCCTGGGCAACTTTTTTCTGATATTTACTTGAAGTCCCGGTAATTCTACGAGGTAATAACTTACCTTGTTCATTTACAAACTTCATTAAAAAGTTGGGATCTTTATAATCAATATATTTAATCTTACTTTTTTTGAAACGACAGTATTTTTTTCTTTTTGTATCTACCGCAATAGGGGTTAAATATTTGATGTCTGAATTTGACTGAGCCATTTTTTAAAGTTTTAATTTGTTAATAATTATGCTTCAACTTTTTTTTCTTCCTTTGCTTTCTTGCGTTTCTTTTCATTATAAATAACAGCATGTTTATCAAGCTTTACTGTTAAGAAACGTAAAATCTTTTCATCACGTTTGAAAGCAACTTCAAAATCCCGGATAATATTTCCTTCTGCCTTGAACTCAATAAGGTAATAAAATCCTGTTGATTTTTTCTGGATAGGATAGGCAAGCTTACGCATAGCCCAGTTATCTTCGAAAACTATTTCAGCCCCCTTTTTTGTTAGATAGTCTTTAAATTTTTTAACCGTTTCCTTTATCTGATCTTCAGATAAAACGGGAGTCATAATGAAAACGGCTTCATACTGATTTACCATAATTTTAATATTTGTTTTACTTGTTTATTTACAGGTATTTAAAAAAGGAGTGCAAAAGTAGATATTTTTTCTAAAAAAACAAAATGGGTATTATTTTTTTTGAACTTTTAATGTTTTTTCCTGAAAAAACTAAAGTTAACTTTGCCATAAACACGATGGTCAAAATAACCGCGATAATCTGAAAAATCAATATTTCTTGAATGTTCAATTATTAGCCAGCCATTTTTGTTTAATATGTCTTTTTCAAAAACCAAAAAAATAATTTCTTCAATGTCCTCCATATTATAGGGTGGGTCGGCAAAAACCAGGTCCCATTTATTATGTGTGTGCTTTAAAAATATCCTGTAATCCGAACGGATCACATATAGATTATCATAATTGAGTTTTTTAGCAGTTTGATTGATAAAACCGGTACATTCCGGGTTATTATCAACAGCAGTAATAGATTTACTTCCGCGCGAAACAAATTCATAAGATATATTTCCGGTTCCCGCAAACAAATCGAGTACGTTTAAATCTTCATAATTTACATGATTGTTCAGGATATTAAACAGACTTTCTTTAGCCATATCGGTAGTTGGCCTGACCGGTAGATTCCCCGGAGCTATAATCTTTCTTCCTTTATTTTTCCCGCTTATAATTCGCACAGCGTGATATTTAACAGATTAAAATAATAATGTGAAGGTATATCATTAAATATATAACTGTATCTGAAAGTATTTGTCAACTTCGGAAATTGTATATTTCTTACATATTTATATGCGATATCGAAAAGTTCAGTGTTTTTGTCAATAAAACCTGAGAATACTAATTCAATTTCTTCCGGATTAAGGTCAAGCTGTTCCAATACAAAAATTACGTAATAAATAAAATCTTCTTTTGTTTTGTAAGTAAACGAATTGAAATAGAGAAGTTTCTTCCCCTCTGTAATAACAATGTCTAAGTATGAATTCCTTACATTCACGAAAACTCTTTTTTGTACAGGAAGGTTTTTATATAAAATCAGTAAACATTCTATTAAAGAACCGGAATGGCTCAGAAACTTATGATCCGGAAACAATTCACTTAAGGTGTTCTTTAATTGAACAGGAACAGCATAAAGGTTAAATGCATCAAGACTGGTCAGCTTATCGTAATAAACACAGTGGTCTTCTTCGTGGGTAAAATTAAAATCTGAATACGTGTCTTTTTCGGTTTCATCGAATAAAGGTGATGGAATTAAAGTTGATTTTCGAGTTTCATAAATAATGTTTGTAGATTTGAATTTAAGATTTAGCCACGAATGTGCTGAAAAAAATTGTTTTATTAAAGAACAAAAAATATCAACCCGATTTGGATTTTCAATAGTTATTGACTCTATTGAAAGAAATTTGTTTGTTTTTTCGTCGAAAATACAAAATGAAAAACTATCCAAGGAGAACTGAATGGATAATTTATACTTTTCAGAATCAACTTTATCTAAAGCTTCGTCGTATTTATTAACGATCTTAATTATTTGGTCAGGCATCAGACCACATTGAATTACTCCCAGTTACCGTCGGTGGAGGCTTCTGTCATTGAGCCGACTTTTATTCCAGGATATTTTTCTATTTGTTCTTTACCGGCAATGAGGTTAATTACCATTTGTTCGTTTAACCCTTTTAAAATAATATCATAAAGAGCTTGTGCTTCAAAAACATGTACATTAACACCGCCTTTTTCAATCACTCCGGCATCTAAGTTAAAAGTTGCATTATCAGTGTAAGGTACATATTTAATATGATCTACATTATAATTTTCCCTTTCATTAAATAAAGAATCAATAACCGGAATATAGCCGATTGTGTCACGAATTGTCTTTGTAAATGTTGTATCCTCCGGATCGGGAATTATATTTACAACAGGAATTTCACCGGTCTTAAGAAAGTCAATCAAAGTGTCGAAGCTGGAAGTATATTTACCATTTATTATTTTATATGCTATCTCAGAAGTTCGGATATCAACCAAATTCTGAATAACTGCCTTGCTTCTTTTATCCACCGCCTTATTGAACCGAACAGGCTTCATTATACTTTCTACAACAAAATAAGCTAAAACCACGATAACGACTAATAACAGAACTTTAATGATGTTGTTTACCATAACAATAGATTTTTAATGATGTGCAAATTTAAAAATTATTTTAAATAAAAATAATTTTTTTATATTTAAAAGTGTAATAACTATCTTTGCACTCACTTTTTTCGGGGTGTAGCGCAGCCCGGTTAGCGCGCGTCGTTCGGGACGACGAGGTCGGAGGTTCGAATCCTCTCACCCCGAC
>JAIORT010000583.1 GCA_021107975.1 Bacteroidales bacterium
TTATTGACTGAATATTAAATACTTAAATTTGTTTCCTCAAGTGAGAAATGTCAGTTAAATAGTTAATTACCAATTATCCAATCGCTTCATACGGAATAAATCCTTTTGGAGGCTTATCTTTGAAAGCTTCTTTTGGTTTATGAAACTCAGCGCTGTCATATATTTTTTTTAGTAAAAGTTCACGCGTATCAGGTTCAGCCAGATGTGCTATCCCCACCGCATGTTCGGCAATATTTAATCCCTTCGGGTTAAATGCGCCCTGCTCCGTTACAATAATTACCGGATCGGCTGCTGTGGCACTGGTAGTAATCCCTTCGGGGCACATATCAATAATTTTTGAGATTCCTTTACTTGTAACAGACTTCATGGCGATGATGCCTTTACCGCCTTTCGACAGGTATGAACCACGTAAAAAATCAGACTGCCCGCCAAGTCCGCTGTATATCTGCCTTGCTTTTAATGAATCTGCCCAGATGTTTCCGTGCAGGTCAACGCCAATGGCACTATTGATGGCAATCATCTTGTGTTGTTTTGCAATATTAAGAATGCTATTTGTGTAATCGCAAGGGCGGCTTTGAACAGAGCTGTTATAATCCATCCACTTATATCCTTTTTTATCAATGGCAATAAAAATAGAGGCAATAGAAAAGTCCACTTTCAAATATTCATTGGTAACTATACCTTCATCAATCAGTCTTCGCATGGCATCAGCAAACAGCTCAGTATAAATGCCTATGTTTTTTATTCCTTTTTCAATAATAGCATCTGTTACAGCTTCAGGCACTTCTCCAATACCGTATTGTAACGTACATCCATCTGAGATAAATAGTTCTGTTACAAGACGTCCTATCTTTTTCGCAGTTTCATCAGCTTTGTGAACCGGACTCAAAGGTATAGAATAATCAGTATCAATCAGGAAATCTATTTCCGATTCATGCAATGTGGTTCCCAGCACAAAAGGCATTTGAGCATTTCTTTCAGCGATTACAAGTCCGCCGGTTGCTTGCGCCGATTGAACTGCTGACGGAACACCCTCTACCGTTGTGCCGTAACTATAATTGCCTCCGTTGTCGGGTCCACTAACCGAAAGCAGGCAAATATTCGGCTTAAGGTATTCGCGCACCTGGTGCGGTATATCAGAAAGGTGCATCAACTGATAAGTTGCCAGTCCTTTGTTAAGTGGCTCTCTTGAATATGGTCCCGAGAAAATAATCCGGTGGGTAATCCTCCGGCAGGCTTGATTGCTGAATAACTCTTGTATGTTTCCAAGTAAAAGAACGCTAAGAAGTTCAACATTACGGATGGATGTGTCTTTTGCTAATTGGTTTAACAATGTTTGCGGTGCGGCTGCATTGCCCGATGTGTACATAACACTTCCCGGCTTAATATTGAATGAATTAATAGCTTCGTCAACTTTGCTTACTATTCTCATAGGTACTATTTATTATAAATATCTGCATGATTTATTCTGAAAACATTCAATACATCAGTTAATTTTTCAATTACGATACAACCCGATTGTTTTAACCGTTTAAAAGACTGATGACCATTGGCAATGAGAAGACAATATATTCCTAAGTCTTTAGCCACTTCGTAATCATGAATGGTATCACCGATAAGACATGTTTTTGTCAGGTCAAGATTGAGTTCTGTAACAAGTTTTCTTGCATTATCTACTTTACTTACGGCATAATAGTTTTCAATACCTGATATCTTATCGAAGTATTCATATATACTTTTTTCTTTAACAGATTTAATAAGGGATTTGTGTTCCATTGCTGAAACCATAAGTTGCTTATAATTATTTTTATTAAAAGCTTTAAGAACAGGGATAACTTCCGGAAAAATTACGGCATCTTTCAATTTTTCGTGATAAATATCAATAAATTCAATGGCAATTTTATCAAAAGGTTCATGCATAAAATCGAATCCGGCTTTTATATAATATTCCTTTACCGGAAATGTAAAAATATCTTTATATCTATCGCCGGTTAAAGGCTTGTGGTTTCTGTTTGCAAGCAAAACATTAATCGAATCTATACAGATTTCAATGTCGTTAAGCAGCGTTCCGTTCCAGTCCCAGATTATAGTATTAATGTTTTTCATAGATAGTTATTTATCCGGTAAGATCATCAGTAAAATAAATACAGAATAATAATATTTTTAGTGTTGTAAAAATAACTAATTTTAGCCCTCATATTACAAGTGAAAATAATTACACTAAATTTTTCATAAATCCAATGATATTAATAGCAGATAGCGGCGCCTCAAAATCCGATTGGGTACTGATAGATGATACAGGTGAAAAAAAGAATTTACAAATGGTTGGATTAAATCCTTATTATATTGATGCAAAAGAGATCGTGAATATACTAAGCAAAGAATTGATCCCTTTCATCGAAGTTAAAAAGGTTGACAAAGTTATATTTTATGGAGCCGGTTGTTCATCTGTTTTTAAGAGCATGACTATTGAAGAAGCACTAACCGAACTTTGCAGAAATGCTGAAATAATCATAGAGTCGGATATGCTTGGTGCAGCAAGAGCACTCTTTGGGGAGAAAAAAGGTATTGCCTGTATTTTGGGAACAGGATCCAATTCCTGTTATTACGATGGAGAAAAAATCGTTGAAAATGTAATATCCCTTGGCTATTTCTTCGGTGATGAAGGAAGCGGCGCACACATGGGAAAGAATTTCCTTAAGGATTTTTTACTTGGAAAGCTTCCCGAAAATATTGATTCAGCTTTCAGGAAAGACTATAATTATACCCGCGATAATATCTTAGATGCAATTTATAACTTTCCATTCCCCAACCGGTATCTCGCTTCTTTCTGTAAGTTTTATAATGATCATCTTTCAAACAAGTATATTTTTGAATTGGTAAGTAACTCTTTCAGGGAATTTTTTATCAACCAGATTGAGCATTATAAGAAGTACAAAGAAGTGCCAATAAGCTTTACCGGTTCGGTGGCGTTTTACTATGAAGCGGTACTCAGGCAAATTGCAAATGAATATGAATATGAAGTTGATAAAATCTTAAGAACGCCTATTGATGCTCTGGCAGAGTATCATAAGAGCAAATAGTCTTCAGTTCTCAGTCCTCAGTCTCCAATGCAGATTGAAGTTTTTAACTTCAATCTGGTATGACAGGTTCAGTTTGTAACTGAACAAATCCTTGTTAATAAACCAAGACCATCAATCCACAGGAATTAAATCAACATTATTAACTTTAGTGATACACGATTACAAATCGTCTGTGTCGTCTTTCATTGAAGTTACAAATTTCAATGTGCAAGTGACACAGCAGTCCGATTCCGATAACACCAAAAATGAGCAGGAAAATTATGGTTTATAAATTATCTTACGGGCAATTCGTTTATCTCCTACCGAACACAAAACCAAATAAATACCTTCTTTGACATATTTACCTGACTCTTGCCTTCCATCCCAGGTAAATATAAAATCATTACCCGAAACTTCATTCGCCACGTTGAGTTCCCTAAGCAACTGCGAACCTGTATTATAGATTTTAAGGTAAGGTTTTATTCCTTCCTGTTCAACAGAAACGCGAATGGTAATTTGATTAGAAAATGGATTCGGGTTACCTGTTATAGAAAAACCTTTTCCAAACTCCCTGTCTTCAATTCCGGGTATCCAATCATGCTTATCTGCTCTTAAATAATAAATATTATACTGACTACCTGACTCTTCCATCCAGATAAAATCGACATACAAAGGGTTAAAATGTTTATAGGCTATTGAAGGATGCCGAATGTCGTCATTTCCCTGAATTGAGTTCAAAATCGAAGTCCAGTTCCAATTAGAACCATACGAAAAGCCATGATTTAATATTCCGTCCTGCATAAACAGAAAGCTGTAACCAATAGGTGGTGACACATCATCAATACTTAAAAAATTTACCGGACCAAATGGCAATTGATGAACATTAGCGTATGAATAGTCAGGGTGGTAAGCTTCTACTTCGTGTAATAAGTTATCAGCATATAAAAACCTGACCATGCCTTCCTCGGGTACCCAATCATCGTATGAATTAAAGCTTATACATGGGCTATGACCAGTAGATTCATAAATGGTATCAAAGGTATTCAAATAGTCTGTTGACCGGAAAAATTGTACTGAATCCCAAGAGGAAGTAATCCCAAAAAACAGGTCGTTCAGATAATATTGCAGGTGGTTTGCAATTGCAATATCATTAATATTTACTTTTGATGTAACTAGTACAGGTTCGGAAACTGAATCGTTTAATACATTGCAATATAAAAGGTAATCAAAATCATGAATCCAGAAAATATTTAAAACTCCCATTGAATCGATATCTGCTACGGGATATTGGCTATTGAACTGAGCATAGCTTAATTCCTCCGGGTTGCTCCAAATTATAAAATCTTCCGAAGCACTATACATTATTTTAATGTGCGGAAAATCATCTGATTCATACACCATGTGTATCTTGTCGTCGAAACCGATAGCCAGGGTAGGGCTTTGTCCTGCTGCGATTATTTCCGCTTCACTCCATTCATCACTTTCAGCATCATAATTTATTCCTTTTATTATATTTACATCCTCTTCAATATCTGTAAATACAACATACACATTGTCATCGTAATCCCTTACGATTTTACGCTGGTTACTGTTAGCTGTGGCATCGTAATGATTACTTGTGGCAATAAGGGTTTGAGCCGAAACGTTGAGGCTCATCAAATAAACAATTAAAAATAATTTTAGAAATTTTTTCATGATAATTTATCTTTTAAGGGTTTATATTCATTCTTAAAATTAAAAATGTAAATATACAAAAAAAATTGGGGGGGGATGTTTGCTTTTTGTTTTCCAATAGACCGCGATGCACACGCGATGCACATCACAGTTTGCCTGCCTGCCGGTAAGCAGGTAACTGTGATGTTATCAGACAATATCAGTTTTTAACTGAAAATATAAATCATGTATCCACTATTATAAAAAAAGTTCCTGAAATTCATCAGGAACTCAACTTATAACTTTATATTTATAACTTCAAACTTTACCTCACTACTCCTCCTGCAAAGGCTTAACAACCTCGATCAACTCCGGCAAATCCATTCCCAGTTCTTTTAAATGAGAAATTTTAGGAACTCCGTTTTTAGTCCAGCCTCTTCTCAGGTAAACAGCATCGAGAAGTTTTTCATATTGTTCTTCTCTGTATTTACGGGTGATAGCAATTTTTTCTTCAGTAGTTTTTCCTTCAGGGTCAATACCGATGAGTTCTTTCATTTGCTTGTCATATCTGTCGGCTCTTGATTCGTATTCTTCAACAGTAACAGGTCCTGCCGCGCGGTAAGGCTGAGCATCGTGTTTACGTGTACCGAATCCTTTTCTCAGATTAAAAATTCTTTGAAAATTATATACCCTTTCCGATTGACTAATCATTTCTTCTTTGTCGAAAGGTTTGCCGGTAACAGCTTTGTAAATAGTAACGTAGTTGTCAACATGTTCAGGGACTTTTGCCGGTTCATCGGTTTCGGCATTAGTAACAGGTTCTACATCATTCCATGGGAGTTTACATAATCCCTGTAATCCGAACCATGTTCTGAACATCGGGAAGTAGTGTAATGCTTCGGCTTTATCTTCAAAAGTTGGTATCTGGTTATTTACCATATCCATAAATATCAGCCATGCTTCGTCATGTTGTGGTCCTTTATTGGTCATTGCAAAACCACCTTGCTGTGCAAGTGATTCTTTTGAAACATATTCCGAATATTCAAGACCTTTATTTTCCATTGCAATATCCTGCAGAAATTGAGGGTCGCCCCAGCCTTTTTCAATGAACATTTGTTTCATCTTTCTTGTACCCATTCCGGCAATCAAGCCAAAACCTTCGCCTCTTGCAAGCCGGTGCATAAGTTCCATTGCTGAATCAGCATTACCGAAGTTGAGTTTTAAACCGCCTGTTCTTTCCTCGTTAAGAATACCATTTTCAAAACATTCCATAATAAATGCAACTAAGGTTCCCCAGGAGATTGTACAAATCCCGTAGGTGTCGCAATAAAAATTAGCTTCGATAATATAGTCAGGATTGAAGATGCCGCAGTTTGAACCCAGTCCGCCAGCGTTTTCATATTCAGGCCCGTCAACAATTACTTTTTGTCCTTTATAAGGCCCTGTTCTCAGCTCATAGTTATCAACACCTTTGGCGCAAGCCATACTACATCCTATCCAGCATCCGTCAGGAATTCCCTGAGTAAAGCGGGCTTTCCAAACATCACCATGAATTTTGTCAGCCTCAGGATTGCTGCCGAATTTATAATTATGAGTTGGCAAAAGATCATAATCATTCATAATATTTACGAGGTGAGCAGTACCTTTTGTTCTCATTTCAGCCTGAGAATCGTCAAGGTCTCTCATTTCTTTATTGAAAATCTTTCCTCGTTCCATTATGGCTTTCAGGTCAACAACATTGTTAAGATTTCCTTTGACACCCGGTACTTTTGCTACTAAAGCCCTGATTTTTTTATCTCTGAAAACCGTACCGGTACCACCTCGCCCTGCTTGTTTCAGCCTTACTTTTTTACGTTTTGGATCGTAAAAACTGAAATTCAGCATTCCGATAAGAGAATGTCCGGCAGCAGCACCGGTTGATACTACTCCGATATTTTTCTTGTCTTTTTCATCATCGGCAAACATCTCAGTTAATACTTCAGCAAGAATATGGCTGTCGATTGGTTCATCAGGCGCTTCAAAAATTTCTACTTTATGAT
>JAIORT010000999.1 GCA_021107975.1 Bacteroidales bacterium
AATTTATAATAATTGAAAAACATTACTGAAGAAAAGCTAAAAGATCTATTTACAAGCTGGTCAGGCGAAAAGGCTGAGAGTTTTGAGGCTTTATCCGCGTCAGGTTCATACAGGCATTATTACAGGATAAAAGGAAAAACCAGACAAGCGATTGGGGTTTATAACCAAGATAAAAAGGAGAACAGGGCATTCCTGGTTTTTACCGGGCATTTCAGGAAAAACGGATTAAATGTTCCTGATGTTTATGCGAAAAATATAAATGAAGGAATATACCTTTTGCAGGATTTGGGAGATATTACTTTATTCTCTTTATTAACTGAAAATAAACCTAAGGATAGTATCCGTAAGAAAGTCATTAAACTTTATAAGCAATCACTTGAAGAACTAATCAAATTCCAGGTAGTTGCAGGGAAAGACCTTGATTATTCCGTTTGTTATCCGCGCGCTTCTTTCGACAGGCAATCAATGCAATGGGATCTTAATTATTTTAAGTACTATTTTTTGAAACTCACCGGAATACAATTTGACGAACAAAAGCTGGAACATGATTTTCTGACTTTAATGATTTTTTTATCAAAGGCAGAAACAAATTATTTTATGTATCGCGATTTTCAGTCACGGAATATCATGATTTATGAAAGTCAGCCTTATTTAATAGATTACCAGGGCGGAAGGAAAGGACCTTTGCAATATGATATAGCTTCTTTGCTTTTCCAGGCGAAAGCAAACCTGCCGTTTGATGTCAGAGAAAGTTTGCTTGATTATTATATAGAAAAACTCATGGAGGTTATCCCGATAGACAGAGAAGAATTCATTAAGTATTATTATGGGTTTGTATTAATAAGAACCTTACAGGTGCTTGGCGCTTATGGTTTTCGCGGTTATTACGAGAGAAAGCCTCATTTTATCGAAAGTATAGAATTTGCCTTGAAAAATGTTGAATGGTATTTGGAAAATGTGAAGTTGCCTGTGGATATGCCTGAATTAAATAAATGCCTTAATAAGATGGTTGAACATAATAAACAGGAAATGGCTGTGATATCCGGTAAAACATTAACCGTTGAAATAAACAGCTTTTCTTTTAAAGTTGGAATCCCGGAGGATAAATCAGGGCATGGCGGCGGATTTGTATTTGACTGCAGGGTTTTACCTAATCCGGGAAGATATGAGAAATACATGCAATTCACAGGGTTGGATAAACCGGTCATTGATTTTCTGAGTAAAGAATCCGCAGTAGATAAGTTTTTACTGAATGTATTTGAAATAGCAGACCAGTCTGTAGATAATTATATAAAAAGAAATTTTGATTATTTGGCGATTAATTTCGGATGTACAGGCGGACAGCACAGGTCGGTTTATTGTGCCGAAAAACTTAAAGCTCACCTTGAAAAAAAATACGATATAAATATTGTTTTGAATCACAAAATGATCTCTTATTAAATATTTTTCTTAATTTTGATGAGACTATTAAAATAGATATAGTGAAATTATTTATTAATCTTAAACTTTATTATTATGAAAAATTCATTTACAATTTTGTCAGTGATTCTTTTGGTATTACTCGGATTTACCGGTATAGCTCAAAAGTCAGAACAGATGAACTTCAAAGAAAGGTTATCAGCTAAAAAAAGCCAACGAATTGATAAGAACAAAGCAAAAATTTTAAAGGAAGCGATGCTGATTAAAGATTTGTTTTCAAAGCCAGGCAACAGTGAAGATTATATCTGGTATGAAGCTGCCTGGGATCACACAACCAATACTGAATATTCGTACAACACAACGGGATTTCCAACAGAAGAACTTGTAACTGATGCTACATCGGGGGATAACGTAAATAAAACTACCTGGGCATGGGACAACTACGACAACTTAACAGAATTCATAGATTACTTTTGGAATGGAAATGAATGGGAAATATCCTGGGGTTATAAATACATATATACTTACGATGGTAATGGCAATATTACCGAAGAAATATATCAATCATGGGATGCAGGTAGTTGGGTTAATTATTGGAAGTACACCTATGAATATGATAATAATGGGTATGTAATTTGTATTATTAGTCAGGATTGGGAAAACGATAGTTGGGTTAATGATTGGAAGGATGAATATGATGTTGGAAGTCAGGGTGAATGGTTGGAAGCAATTTATTATAATTGGGAAAATGATGAATGGGTTCCTGATGAAAGATATATTGATTTTGTATGGCATAATTGGGACAAATTCCAGCTACAAAGTGCTAAATTGCAGATTTGGGAAGATGAATGGTTAGACGATGAAAGGTATAATGCTACATATACAGGTGATGATTATGTAGCAATAATAGAAAAATACGATAATAACACGTGGGTAAATTATGAACGGGAAACATATACACAAACTCCGACGGAACATATATATTTATGGGAGGAATATGAAAATAAAGGGTGGGTAAATTCATCCAGAGATTCCGAGTTTTATGATGATCATGGAAGTTTTATCGGATACAGATATGAATACTGGGAAAATGAAGAATGGGTTATTGATTGGGAAATAAGCTACTTGTTTACATATAATGCAAATAATGATATAATAGAAATGATTTATATGAATTGGAATTGGGAAACACAAGCATTAGAAAATTCAAATCGTCATATTTACAGTAATTTCCAATCTGATGTTGAAAAAATTAATTCACTTAGCGAGGTGAAGATATTCCCAAATCCCGTTGAGGAGATATTAAATATAGATATACAAAACCAAAATCTCACAGAGCCTGTTGTTCAAATAATTAATATTACCGGACAGAAGGTTTATGAGAGTGCTTTGACTGATAAACATACTACTATTGATATAAGCTTTATAGCTAAAGGAATTTATATATTGCGCATACAAACCAGGGATAATAAAATAATGAATTATAAAATTCTGAAGGAATAGGAAGTCTTTGGTCTTTCACTAAAAAGTAAAATAATATACTTCGGATGTGTTTTAAGAATAGCCCCATAAAATCCGGGGCTATTCTGTTTTTTTAATTTATAAAAAACCTAACTCCAGCAAGGCTTCTTCCGACATCATGCTTTTATCCCATGGTGGTTCAAATGTAACCTTCACTTCAACTTCATTTAATCCCCGAATATTTCGTACTTTTTCCTTTACCTCTGCCGGAAGGGATTCCGCAACGGGGCAATTAGGTGAGGTTAAAGTCATCAGAATATGTGCATTAAAATCATCGTCGATCTTAATTTCGTAAATTAATCCGAGTTCGTAAATGTTCACCGGTATCTCAGTATCAAAAATAGTTTTGATAGTTTCTATTATCGCATTGCGGAGTATTTCTTTTTTTGTCATTGCGCCATTTTTGTTTTAAATACAACAGCATACAATTTCATTTGTTTTATCATTGAAGTCAGCCCGTTGGAACGGGTGGGGGAGAGGTGCTCCTTTAAACCCACCTGATTTATAAAATCCATTTTAGCGTTCAGAATGTTATCAGGAGTTTGGTTTGACAGAATACGTATCAACAGGTTTATAATTCCTTTAGTTATCACTGCATCGCTATCGGCTTTAAAAATAACTTTTCCGTCTTCCATTTCAGCAGAAAGCCACACTCTCGACTGGCAACCCGAAATTAAATATTGATCGGTTCTGTATTTTTTTTCAATCAATGGTAACGATTTCCCCATTTCTATCAGATGGTTGTATTTGTCCATCCAGTCGTCGAACATGCTGAACTCTTCTGTAATTTCTTTTTCAATTTCCCGTATTGTCATAGCTAAATTTTTGTTTTATTCTTTTGTGGGATTTTGTGCCTTCGTGTTTTAGTGGCATACGTTTTTTTTGCCACAACCCCGAAAACTTTCGGGGCTAAAACACGAAATGCCACTAAATTTTGTAACATAATTAAATTCTATACTGAAACGCATAAACTTTACAAATATCCAAGTAATTAGAGTGCTAATATTGCGAAAGTTATGTGTTTTATATTTTGCTCCCGATAGCTATCGGGACGTTCAGTACCAGTTTAAATTTTTATCCAAACATCTCCTGCACTTTTAATATCGCTTGCACAAGCTTATCCACTTCTTCTTTTGTATTATAAAAAGCAAATGAAGCTCTGATTGTACCCGGAATGTCAAACCTGTCCATCACAGGCTGGGCGCAATGTTGTCCGGTACGTACGGCAATACTTAGTTTATCGATGATGATTCCTGCGTCGTAAGGATGAATATCTTTGAGAAGAAAAGAAATTACACCGGCTTTTTTCTTTGCTTCTCCATAAATTCGTAAACCTTGTATGCCGGAGAGCATTTCAGTTGCATGTTTCAAAAGCTCCTTCTCGTATCTAATAATATTTTCTATGCCAATTTTTTTAATATAATTAATTGCAGAACCAAACCCGATGACATCAGCAACATTAGGCGTGCCTGTTTCAAATTTGAAAGGCAGTTCATTAAAGGTGGTTTTTTTAAAAGTAACCGTTTTTATCATTTCGCCGCCTGTTTGATAGGGTGGCATTTCTTCAAGATATTTTTCCTTACCATAAAGGACACCTACACCCATTGGGCCGTAAAACTTATGGCTTGAAAAACAATAGAAATCACAATCTAATTCCTGAACATCAATTTTTTCATGGACAATACCCTGGGCGCCGTCAATCATCACAGGTATATCGTGCTGATGAGCAATGTCGATGATTTCTTTAATGGGATTTACGGTGCCAAGAGTATTTGAAATATGGCTAACAGAAACGATCTTTGTTTTATCAGTTATCAGGTCTTTGTATTTTTTTAGGATCAGTTCGCCATTATCGTTTATTGGAATAACCTTTAGTTTTGCTCCCTTTTCCTCACAGATCATCTGCCACGGAACAATATTGGCATGATGCTCAAGTTCTGAAATGATTACTTCGTCACCATGACTCAGGAATTTTTTTCCAAAAGAATTAGCCACTAAGTTGATTGATTCCGTTGTTCCTTTTGTAAAAATTATCTCATGAGTATTACGGGCATTGATATATTTCCTGATATTTTTTCTGGTGTTTTCAAATTCTTCAGTTGCCTGCTGGCTAAGGTAATGAACACCACGATGCACATTGCTGTTTATAGTGGAATAATAATTCGTAATGGAATCAATGACTACCTGTGGCTTAAGTGTAGTTGCAGCATTATCAAGATAAACTAATGGCTTGCCGTAAATTTCCTGGTGTAATGCAGGAAAGTCTTTTCTTATTTTTTTTATATCGAAATTCAAAGCCGGTTCTATTATGATGCGAAATTAATATATAAAGTAAATGTACCAAATATTACAATCTTTGCCGACTGCCGACTTATTTCATACTTTACTCATATCAATTTCAAAATTAATATTTTTCTCCTGATCTTTACAATGCAGTACACATTGGTCGCAAATAGCCAGTTCGCCTCTCAGCCGTTTTTTTACCAGGTTGTCAATTCTGTCCTTAAGTGGCTTAATTGATATCTTGTTGATCACCTCGGCAGCAAAGGCATACATTAGTAATAGTTTAGCATTGTATTCGCTTATTCCCCGTGATTTGATATAAAACAAGGCATCATCGTCTAATTGCCCAACTGTTGCTCCGTGACTGCACTTTACATCATCAGCATATATTTCGAGGAAAGGTTTTGTGTTAACGGTTGCTTTGTCGGTGAGGAGAATATTCCGATTTGTCTGTAAAGCATTGGTTTGCTGCGAATCTTTTCTCACTAAAATATGTCCGTTGAACACTGCGCTGGCATGATCATCCATTATTCCTTTGAAAAGCTCATTTGATGTGCAATTAGGTTCAGCATGATCGATGTGAACCTGGTTGTCAACATGCTGTTCCCTGTCAACCAGGTAAAG
This sequence comes from Bacteroidales bacterium, assembly GCA_021107975.1. Taxonomy (GTDB): domain Bacteria; phylum Bacteroidota; class Bacteroidia; order Bacteroidales; family JAADJA01; genus JAADJA01. The sequence goes on from JAIORT010000999.1 coordinate 5,848, forward strand.
TCCGTAAATGTCAGCATTTCCCCCTTTGCCATTTAGTTTAATGTGAGCATCATTCCTGACAAGTCCGCCATTAAGTGTAATTGCAAAGGAGGACAGATTGCTGTTTGCCTCCTGGTGAAAAAAGGTTGAATTGATCAATGTTGTGTTATTATTCAGGTTTTGAAGTTTATAGTGATCGACAGATGCACCTTCATCTATAAAAATTTCTGTAACGGTATTTGTAAAACTTGACCTGTGGTTATGTGAATCATCACAATGAACCAGAGTGAGTTTGCTGTTTTTTCCAACGATCACTAAGTTTCTGTTTTGAACAAAAAGGTTATCTTCCTTATTCAGAATGTTTACCATCTGAATGGTTTTATATGCTTCCACATTATCCGGAACATAAATAAAGATACCATCCTGGGCAAAAGCTGTATTCAATGTCTTGAAGCCATCTGTCTTAGCCTTTGCATACTTATTGTAATGCCTGATAACGAGATCGGGAAATTCCTTTAGCGCCCTTGCAAAACTTCCGATGATAGTACCATTTGGTAAAGTAAATAATGGACTGTCTTTGTAAGTGTACCATCCGTTGTATAAAGAAATTATGTTTGTGTCGAAAGCGGGAACTTCGCATTGAAATATCTTGTCAATGTCAATTTTTTCTTTGATAGGTTCAAAATAGAAACTAAAATCCTGCGATAAAACCTTTTTTATATCAGTATCTCTCCATGTTTCTATTTTAGTAGTCGGGAACCCAATCCTTTCAAATTCCGAAATTGCTTTTTTACGCAACTCTATTATTTCAAGAGGATCGTTTCGAAATATCTTTTCTTTGTTTTTTTTAAACAGAGTTGATATTTTATTTTGTAATGAAATTTCCATTAATCTTGGTTCTTGATTCTTG
>JAIORT010000336.1 GCA_021107975.1 Bacteroidales bacterium
TATTATCGAGCAAGATGTACCGGAATTTATCCCGGACTCATGGAATGAAATTGAATTGAATACTCCAATCCTTATTGATGCTTCACAGGAATTATGGCTGGGAAATATTTGTTCAAGTATAAATGTCTGGGATTATCCTGCTGCATGTGACGAAGGTCCCGCCTTACCATATCAGGGAGATCTCGTTTCCTTTGATGGCATCAACTGGGTTTCAATGTTTTTTGAATACGGATTGGATTACAACTGGAACATTCGGGGCCTGGTTACTGAAAATACTGACAATAAAAGTTTCATAAGATATAATGTTTATTTTTCCTTTAATTGGTCGCCATTTGAGATGATAGGTTTTACAACTGATAGCACTTTTTCTCATGACGGTCTTGGAACCGGAAACTATGAATATTATGTTACAGCTTTATACGATGAAGGTGAATCGGTTCCTTCGGACACGGTTTCTGCTTTTTTGACAAACATTAATGAAAATAAAATAAACAACATCAGAATTAGTCCAAATCCCGCAAAAGATTTTATTCAAATAGAATCCGAATCAGAAATAAACAACCTCACACTATATGACATGACAGCCAGGATAAAAAAAGAAATTTCTGAAATAAACAAAGCTAATTTTAATTTTTCTGTTGCTGACTGTAAGCAAGGAATTTATACTCTTCGGATGGAAACCGATAACGAAACTATAATCAAAAAAATAATTATCAAATAAAGATTAATTAGTACCTGTCCATAAACTTATAAAAAGACACGAATTTCACGAATTTACACGAATTAATCCCGATATCTATCGGGAGTGATAATTAGTGCAATTAGTGTCAAAAATACTTCAATTATAGACTTTGTGGACAAACACTAATTAATATTCAACGGATTCTTTACTTTCTCTTTTAACAAGGCAAGGTCAATCACATCTATCATCTGGTCAATATAATGGAAAGTTAAACCTTCACGGTATTTTGGTTTGATTTCTTCAATATCCTTTTTGTTTTCAATAGAAATAATGATGTCTTTGATCTTTGCCCTTTTAGCTGCAAGGATTTTTTCTTTCACGCCCCCAACCGGCAACACCTTGCCTCTAAGGGTAATCTCGCCGGTCATAGCAATTTTTAGACGTACCTTTCTTTGAGTAAAAGCCGAAGCCAATGCAGTAAACATTGTAATGCCTGCCGATGGACCATCTTTCGGGGTGGCACCTTCCGGTATATGAATATGTACATTCCATTTCCGGAAAATATTAGAATCTAATCCAAGGTATTCAGCATGTGATTTCAGATATTCATACGCAATAGTGGCTGACTCTTTCATAACATTGCCAAGGCTACCCGTCATTGCCAGGTTACCTCTTCCTTTGCTTAGGCTTACTTCAACAAATAAAATTTCTCCGCCAACTGCTGTCCATGCTAAACCTGTTACAACCCCTGCCACTTTGTTTGATAATCCTTTTTCTCTCTGAAAACGCGGAGGACCTAATATTTTTAAGAGGTCCTTTTCATCGATATTCTTGTTATATTCAATATTCTCAACAATATATTTTACTCTTTTGCGGATGATGGTGGCAATATTTTTTTCCAATGTTCTCACGCCGGCTTCCCTTGTATAATCATCTACAATTTTCTCGATAATGCCTTTGCTGAATGTTAACTGTGACCTTTTAACACCATGTTCTTTTAATTGCTTAGGAAGCAGATGCCGTTTTGCAATTTCTACTTTTTCTTCTAATAAATAACCACTGATGTCGATAACTTCCATCCTGTCAACAAGAGCCGGATGGATAGTGCTTAAAGTATTTGCAGTTGCTATAAACATGACCTTTGACAGGTCAAACTCCATTTCAAGATAATTATCATAAAAAGTATTGTTTTGTTCCGGGTCAAGTATTTCGAGCAATGCAGCTTGTGGATCGCCACTAACGGTAGCGCCTAACACTTTATCCACTTCATCCAATACAAATACGGGATTAGAAGATTTGACCTTTTTCAGGCTTTGAATAATTCTGCCCGGTAAAGCTCCGATATATGTTTTGCGGTGACCACGCAACTCCGCTTCATCCCTTAAGCCACCCAGCGACATACGGATATATTTCTTTCCAAGAGCACGGGCTATTGATTTACCGAGAGATGTTTTTCCGACACCGGGAGGACCGGCAAAACATAAAACCGGAGACTTCAGGTCATTTTTCAATTTTATAACAGCTAAGTGCTCGATTATCCGGTCTTTGACCTTTTCAAGCCCGTAATGATCTTCTTCCAATATTTTTTCAGCTCTTTGCAAATCGAAATTATCTTCCGTGTATTCATTCCAGGGCAGTTCAACAAGGAATTCAAGGTAATTTAACTGTACGGCAAAATCAGGCGCCTGTGAGTTCATCCTCTGAAGCTTACTCATTTCTTTATTAAAAACTTCGGCAATTTTTTTCGACCATTTCTTATTACTCGCTTTCTTCTTGAGTTCATCAATATCCTGTGCTCCCGGCGCATCTCCAAGCTCTTCCTGTATTGTTTTTATCTGCTGGTGCAGGAAAAAATCCCGCTGCTGCTTATCGAGATCAACCTTTACTTTTTTCTGAATCTGATTTTTTAATTCAAGCATCTGAAGTTCTTTCGTTAGGGCTGAAAGAACATTTTTTGCCCTTTCATGAAAATCAGATATCTCAAGCAGTTTTTGTTTATCTTTAATATCAATGTTCAGATTGGATGAAACAAAATTGACGAGAAAAACAGGACTCTCAATATTTTTAATCGCAAAAGCGGCATCTGAAGGTATGTTAGGCGATTGCTTTATAATTTGAATGGACAGGTCTTTCAAAGAAGCAATTAAAGCATTGAATTCTTTATCGTGCCCAACGTTTTCTATGGCTGCGTATTGAGCTACCCTGGCTTCAAAATATGGATCAGAGCTGATAAGTTCGAGTAACTGAAATCTTTTTTTACCCTGGATAATAACTGTTGTATTTCCGTCAGGCATCTGAAGTATCTTTATGATATTTGCGATAGTGCCAATCCTGTTAAGATCATCGATACCCGGCTCTTCAACTTCAGCATCTTTTTGCGCTACAACGCCTATTATTTTTTTATCTCTAAAGGCATCTTTAATAAGCTTTATTGATTTATCCCTTCCAACGGTTATCGGGATTACAACCCCGGGAAATAAAACGGTATTCCTAAGCGGTAATATCGCTAGCTTTTCAGGGACTTTCTCAGCTCTGATCAGTTCTTCATCTTCTGTTGATAATAAAGGAATGAATTCTGTTTCGCTGTCAAGTTTTTCTGATACTATAAAAATATTTCTTTCAGTAAATTTCATAATCCAATAAGTCAATTTATACTATTGCGGAATCCCGCATGTGCGGGACAAAATTATTAAAGACCTGTTGCAACGCATAACTAATTCTAAATTCCGAAACTTCGGGATTAAGAATTAGTATAAAAGAGTTTCCGGTTTTTATACCAAATGTTTCAAATAATTCTGTTGGTAGCTGTCTGGTCAAAAACATTGATTAATATCTCTTTCTCAATATCATCAAATTCTTTATCTCTCCTTTTGAACACTGCTTCAGCTACCTTAATAGCTTTTTTAATATCATTAACTTTAAAGCCTGAAGTTCCACCCCATGAGAAGGAAGCGATAAAATTTCTTTGAAAGCCCGATCCGAAAACATTTACGTAAATTCCGACCACCGTGCCTGTGTTAAACATAGTATTTATCCCTGATTTTGAATGGTCGCCCATTATCAATCCGCAAAACTGAAGACCTGTTTCTACAAAGGTTTTTTGAGGATAGCTCCAGAGTTTAACATTATCATAAGAATTTTTCAGGTTTGAATTATTAGTATCGGCACCCAGATTACACCATTCGGCGATAACTGAATTTCCGAGAAAACCGTCATGAGCTTTGTTTGAATACCCGAAAAACACCGAATTATTTACCTCGCCACCAACTTTCGAGTACGGACCAATAGTGGTAGGTCCGTAAATTTTTGCTCCCATTTTGATAACTGCGTGGTCGCAAAGCGCCAGAGGACCCCTGATAATAGCGCCTTCCATAATTTCTGCATCTTTACCAATGTATATAGGTCCGGTACCTGCATTGAGAGTTGCAAATTCAACTTTAGCGCCTTTTTCTATAAAAATATTTTCTTCTCCTAATACCCGGTTAGTATCACTGAGTTTTTCGCTTTTTCTTTTTTTTGTGATTAATTCAAAATCATTATTAATAGCTTGTCCGTTTTTACTAAAAATTTCCCACGTTTCATTGATTTTGACAAACTCACTTTTAGTTACTAACTCTTCAATACCTGTAATATCCACTTCGCCTGCTTCATCCAGGTCTTCTGCACGTATATGCAAAGCTATAATTGAATCATCTGCAACCAGTGCCTGATTTGGCTTTAAGCCATTGATTTCTTTTACCAATTGCGGATTAGGGCATACCAACCCATTAATTAAAATATTATGCTCATTTTTAAGGATGGGATATTTAGCGCTTAAGTATGTTTCGGTTAAGGTGGAAGTTTTTACTTTTAAATACTTCTCCCATTTTTCACGAATTGTAAGGATGCCTATCCTGATATCTGCAACAGGGCGTAGAAATGTTAAAGGAAGTAAATTATTTCTGGACTGGTCGTCAAATAAAATATAATTCATACAATAGCTTTGGTTTAGAATATAAAAAGCCCTTACTTCAGAAATAAGGGCTTATATAAAATTTCTTATTCAATGTTTGAAAAACTATTATTTTTTCTTTTCTAAATGTTTTTGATACCTGCTCTTGAATTTATCTACACGCCCTGCCGTATCAACAAACTTCATCTTGCCTGTAAAAAACGGATGTGATGTATGAGATATTTCCAGTTTAACGAGCGGGTATTCATTTCCATCTTCCCACGTAACAGTTTCTTTTGTCTTTACAGTAGATTTTGAAAGGAATGTGTATCCGTTCGACATATCCTTGAATATCACAAATCTGTAATCCTTTGGATGAATATCTTTTTTCATATTTAATACCTTTATTTTTTGGGAGTGCAAAATTATAGCTTTCAATTAAAAAAACAAAGGAATATTTTAAATTAATTAATAAAGTAATGAAAATACAATATTCCTAATATAGAAATAAGAATAATGGCGATAATTATAATAATCTGGAATCGAATGATAGACTTGCTTTTAGACCTTCTTTCGTTTTCTTCCGATATTTTTTTAAGTAAATGCCTGATTCGGATGAAAGCCGTGTCGCCCTTAACAATATAATCATAAGCGCCGTTACGCATTGTATCCACAGCTATGTTCACATCGTCAGAGGCGGTAAGAAAAATAACCTGCGTGTCAGGAAAACGTTTCCTAATTGCTTTCAATATATCAATTCCTGTTAAATCTTTTTCGAGAAAGTAGTCAAGCAGGGCTATATCAGGTTTTTTATTAAGGTTTTGCATCGCCTCCTGACCTGTTGCAAAATATCTTGTTCTGTCATAACCCATTTTTTCAAGTTCTCTTTTAATAAGATTCATATATAGAAGATCATCTTCTACAACAAAAATATTTTCTGGTCTTGCCATTTTTTCAAATTTAATTTGGAGCTAAAAATTTCTACTTCTTTTTAAGTTATTCTCGCAAATTCAAAACAATGCCGGACAATTTCGGAAGATGTTTTTATCGTTTAATTATTTTTTTAATTATTATTTTTTGATTATACTCGATTTTTATAAAATAAACTCCCGATTGAATATCAGAAATATTGATTTTATTATTCTCTGATAATTTGTTAAAAAATAAGTTCTTAACCGGTTTGCCTAAAATGTCAATTAGTCCCGAAATCTCGGGATGAATTTTTGAAGGTTCAAAGTTAATAAAATTTAAATAAACAAAATTATCTGCAGGATTAGGATATATTTTAACAATATTATCCTTTGGTTTAATTTTTAGTTCAGTTACACTTAGCGTAGTGCCATTTATAGAAGTTATGCCGGTATTGTCAGGATCGAGCCAGGGTTTTAACCGGGTAGTATCGGCAGTACCGTTCGATTGCCAGTGATAAGAAAATTTGCCGTAATAATCAGCTAAATCAGGGCTATAACATGATGCCCAACCAGCAGTTAAAGTTCCTAAAATTTTTCCATCACTGTCAAACAGTGGAGACCCCGAAGAACCAGGTTCTGTAACTCCCCAATTGTTAAAAGTTTCGGTCCAGTAAACTTCCCAGTGAGAAGGAAGACCTGTTCCCGAAAAATCATAAGTTACAAGTGGAGTTGTATAAGTAGATATTTTTTTTATATCTCCCTCAGGATGATGAATAGTAACTCCAAACGAGCTTGATGAATCTATAGCTGACCATCCATTGTAATAAGGATCATAGCTATCAGGCACATTATCGTTTAACAATACAAGGTAAAAATCGGAGCCTTCAGTTCCGTGATTGCCTCCGTTGGCAATCTTTGAAGCACCAGTAAGTGAATATATCTCAGGTTCTTCCGGTGGATCTTCACATGTTTCCGATTCATAATTAAAATAAAAAATCCATTGATTCAGATCTTCAGGACTTGCATAATGCCCATACTGAAAAGCACAGTGGTCGGCAGTTAAAATATACGGCGTCAGGTCAAACCTGGCATTATTAACCAATGATCCTGAACACCAGAATTCCGCACCGTAAACTTTCACCTTAATCCTGACCACCCCCTTTTTTTCATCCTGCCAGTTATCGCCTTCGGGCGAGCAATTAA
>JAIORT010000831.1 GCA_021107975.1 Bacteroidales bacterium
TCAGGATATTATCATCATAATCCAGAATTGTTTGTTGAATAAATTGCGAACTTAATTTTACTGATCCAATATTAAAATCCAATCCAACTAAGTAATGCAAATAATCTTTCTGAACATTTCCATCCGGCTGCAAAGCGTCTTCGGTCTGAAAATATTTGCCGTTATAATATGCAGCTTCTCCTCGCAAGATTACACCTTTGATGTCAGAACTGAATGATCCGCCTCCAATTGTCAAGCGGTGATGTTGTGGGGTGATATTTAAGCCCAGAAGTCCGGATTGCATGGTAGCTGTATCAAGCCCAAATTGCTTTTGAATATGTAAAGTCGGATTATCATCCCAGGTGTAGGCTCCCATTAACTCAAAATCAATTGCTGAATAAAGTGCGGTATATTTTAAAAATATCTCACTGTTTTCAAGACTTGGTGTTATTTTTTCTTTGGAAAGGTCCCAGGTGGGAGGTGCCGGAAAATCAGGCTGAACATACCAGATCGAACCTGGTTGGGGTCTTTCTGTCGGGGCGAACACAGGAACCCAGATAGCTTCAAAGGTACTGTTGCCAACGTAGTAATCTATTTTTGTAGCAATTACGCCTATTCTTATTTCATCAAAATCGGGTAAAAGAAATTCCGTTAAATTCAAAGGCGAAACAATATCGGTAATAAAAACCCCATCGGCTTTTCCCCACACCACTTGCTGCCTTCCTATTCGAATATCAAAATTCTTAAAATACAAATCTAAGTAAAGCTCCCTCATCCTGAAATCAAGGCTGTCAGAATTATATAAATAAACCATTGGATTTGCCTTGAAAGCAACCTTATCGCCCATTTTTTCAAAGTTCAGGTTAAGGGTTTGCTGAATAATTCCAAAATTGCCGTTATCATATAAAACACCTTCATAAGTTCTGGCAAAACCATTTATGTCAACATTTTGAGCTATTGAAAATTGACTCGCCATTAAAAGCAATATTAGTACTAATCCTTTTGTTTTCATTTTTATCTCCTTCTTAAATTGCAAATTGTTAGTTGCATATCGTTTTTCAATATTCGTAATTTGTCATTCGTAAATCGTAAATCGTCATTCGTAAATCGATATTCCCTACATCCCTCTCATCATCATCCGTTCTGTGAATTTGGAATCTGAAATTCCGGTGTTGATTTTGATGTCACTTAAAACCATCTTTGTTTTATGATCTTTCTGAACATTATGCATTTCCGAATTTGTTATGATTATAAAGCCTGATATTTTTTCGAATTTTTTAATATGAAGGGTTTTAAGCAAGTCTTCATCTTCGTCATAAAATTCCTTTTTTAAACCGATGAAGCTGTCTTTCCTGATCCAGGTAATGGTTTTGGTGTACATATAATCTTCGTCTTTCGGGGTGCTTTCCACCACATAATAAGCAACACCGTCAATAGTCTCCTCACGCAGCAGTTTATGTGTATCATCATCAAGTTTGCGATCCCCCAGATCGTCATAAGTAAAATCGGATCCCATAAAATAATCGCTTTTGCTGTCGCTTGATATACGTTTGGTTTTTTTCAATGCCGGTAAGTAAATCCACTGGTCATCGCTCTTGCTTTCATCATCATAGGTCCAATTCATGAATGAAGTGTTTTTGACATCTGCCGGTGACTGGAAGAACATGATGCTTTTTTCCATATCACCCATATCCTTTGTGAATTGTTTGATCTTTCTAATCCTTTCCTTTCCACTTTTATTGATTAAAGTCATTGTTAAGTTAGAAGTCTGATCATCGCCTTCAGCGCGATTGTAAACCTTTTCGATAATATCTCTTGCTGTCATTTCCTGAGCTATTGTCTGATAGCTAATTGAAATGATTATTGCGATAACTGATACTAAGATTTTTAAGTTTTTCATTTTTTATAGATTTTTTGTTAATACTTTATTTTTCTTTTTTCTAAAATATACATTTGAAATTTTTAATAAAACAAGCATAATAGTTACTGTTCCAACAAAACTTGTAAACATATTGAGCGATACTAATGCTCCAAGCTCCCTGTTTGGTGGGAATACTGAAAATAGCAGAACCATAAATCCTGCAATTACCACAATTGCATTATAACTGATTGCTCTGCCCGAATGTGCCATTGTTATTTGTGCAACAAGCAATTTGTTATCTGTTTTTGATGCATTAATTCTATATTGTTCAATGAAATGTACTGCGTAATCAATTCCGATACCTATGGCAATACTTGAAAGCAATGCTGTTGTAGTACTTAACGGAATATTTAGAAATCCCATGATCCCAAAGCTGATGAGGGCTGTAACTACAATCGGTATAGCCCCGATTAATCCAATCTTGAAGTTTTTAAACATAATTCCCAATAGAATAATTACAATAATCAACGACAGGATCAGGCTCATTATTTGCCCTTCGAGGATCAGGTCGGCAAAAACCAATCCCTTGTAACCACTGCCTGCGTAGTTGATCGTAATGCCTTTTTCCTTAAAGTCATCCTTATAGTTGTTTATTACTTCCAAAGCTGAATTAATAGCTTTGGAATTATCACTTTTAAGCTGGAAATTCACATTCAGTTTTGAGTAGTCATAGTCAACAACCTTATTCAGGTTTTCCGGATCGCCCGACATTTCGTAAAGCAACAAGTATTGAGCGACCATATTTTTACTTTCGGGAATGGTATTAAACTCTTCTTTGTCGGCATTCATTACTTTATTCATCCTGTTCACATAATCAGTAAGTGAAAATGAATTTCCAACAACCTCCAGGTCATTAACAACTGTCTTTTGCATTTTATCAACCAACTTCAACACTTCAGGCTCTTTGAAAACATCTTTGTTTTCTTCCCCGGCATCCAAAACAAGATTAAGTGTGGTTGTGCCTCCAAAATGTTCATTGATAAACTTATCAGTGAGTACGATGTCGCTGTCTTTTTCAAATTTATCAAGGAAACTGGAGTTAATCCATATTTTCTGCATTCCAACAATTGACAGAATAATAATAGCAGCAGTAGCAAATATGGAAACACTTTTTCGTTTTAGTACTTTTTTGGCAAAACTATAAGCCAGGTTAGTCTCTTTGTCAGATTCGCTTTTGGCAGTCTTTTTAACTCTTGGTAATCCAAAAATCATTATACCTGCCGGAATTAATACCAAAGAAAATACCATTGCCATCAATACTCCAAAAGCAGTAAAAATCCCGAAATATTTAATCGGATAAACCTGCGATGTTAGTAAGGAAATGAAGCCGACTGCGGTTGTTATGGAAGTCATTACTACAGGTTTCCACATATTTTGAATCATATCAACTGTAGCTTCTTTTTTTGTAGCATTCGGGTTTTTCCGCAGAAACAGTTGTAAATGACTGTATAAGTGTATTCCGTCGGCAACCCCAATAGCAATAAGCATGACAGGGATCATAGTGGAAACAGCGTATATGGGGACATTAATTAGTGCCATCAATCCAAATACCCACAGAACACTGAAAAAAACAACCATCATTGTGAGTATGGTGCTTTTTACACTTCTGAGCATAAAAAATAAAACAATGGTTATTACAAGCAGTACAATCGGTACCATTTTTTTCATGTCGGCAGGGCCAAGAAGTGTCATAGTACCCTCAACAATTGGTCTGCCTGCAACATGAATTTTAATATTTTCGGTTTGGAATGAAGCTGTTAGTTCAAGTATTTCCTCATAAAATTCCTGAGTAAAAACATCATCTTTAATTTCAGCAATTATTACAGTTACCGTTTCATCAAACGAAACTAAACGACCAAAAGTCATTTCGTTATTTTCAACATTGCGCTTTAGTTCATTTAATTTTTCTTCAGACTTAGGTACTCGTTTATAAAAAGCTTTTACATCCATATCGTCTTCAGTACCAATAATATTATCGGCAGTAAAAAGAGACGTTACATCAGCTTTTTCAATTTCGTCCATTTTTTGCAATCTCTTAGTAAGCTGTTTTAAGGTATCTAAAGTTGCAGTATTAAAAATCCCTTTCTGATTCTCAATGGCTACGATTATTCCATCATTAATTCCAAACCATTCTTCGGCTTGGTCGCTGTAAACAAATGCAGGATGGTCTTGTGGCATATACTCATCAAGGTCAGTTTCCATTCTTGAGTTTTCTTTCATTTGCATGAAAAGTATAGCACTAATTATTATAGTTACCGCAACAATAATCCAGGGAACGCTTAAAAGTTTCTTTAATAATTTTTCCATCTTTATTTGTGTTAATTAATATTCACTAACTTTGATTTGCTAAAAAAACTCACTTTTTATGAAGTGAGCGCTTCGTATTGAAGCAATGCCTGTTAAAGCAATTTTATTTTATGATTAATAATTTTAATGAATCAAAAAGTTTCTTTCCTTCTTTGGGTAGATTAAAAGAATATGCCGAGAACTGCCATTTTTTTACAAAAAGTCGCAAGCTACCCATGATTACTGTAGAAAGATATTTTGCATCAATATCGGTGCGCAGTTCACCGTTTTTTTGTCCATTGATTATTATTGTTGTTAAGATTTTATCATTTTTATTAATAATCTCGGAAATTTTATCAATTAGTATTGTCTCGTTTCTGAATATTTCTTCGGAAAAAATTACCGATATTAGTGATGGCGTAGCTGAAAAAGCAGCAAAATGCATTGTGAACAGGTGTTCAATTTTATCTATTACATTATCATCATTGTTCAATTCATAACTAAATATTTGTTCACTATTACTTTTGAATAACTCAAGTATGGCAATCAGAATCTGAATTTTATTATCAAAATGTCTATAAATAGCAGGCTCTGTAATATCGATTTTTTTTGCCAGGTTTTTGATTGTCAGCCCCTGTATCCCTTTTTTGGTAATTAGCTCTAAGGCAGCTTCAACTATTTCCTTTTGTCTTTCTGTTTGCATCTTTATCAAAATAATTTTATTAATTAATTTGCGGCAAAGTTAGTTAATATTTACTAACTTCCAAATAATTTTACAATTTTATTTATTTTTATTTAAAGAGGCGAGAGTATGTGTCTGACAGAAAAGACATTACGCTAAGTTTGGCAGGTAAACTCCTGTTTTTACTTCCAGGAGTAGCCCTGATATATCACCAGGTTTTTACTAAGCAATATTTTGTTGACAAAGGGGAATTTTTGCACAGTCTGACGGTTTGCAGCTATGGCACGTGGACATTCGCAACTCAAATTTATATTGATTTCTAATCATTTTATGTTTCCAATTATTTTCTTGATGACCCAAATGCTGCCATGTGCTATGAGGTGCTTTTGTGCCCTGTGTAATCTCTATTTTATTATCAATTTCTCTCTGATTATAATTTCATTTGAGATCACTTCAATAATGTAAATTCCTTGCTGGAGCATAGAAACATCAATTTTATTAGACATTGGATTTTTATGCAATACTCTTTGTCCGATTTTATTATAAAAATTTACATCATTTATAAATGTCCCATTTTTGCTTGAAATACAAAGCTCCTTTTTTGCAGGATTTGGGTAAATTGAAATATTGTTTTGTTTTAAGGTTTCAATTCCGGTAATTGTGAGATTTTCATACCAGGCAATTTTATTATCTGCGTATGAAGCCGAGAGCACATCATTATCACCGTCGCCGTCAATATCACAGGCGAAAACTGATTCTGGATAATCAGCCGAGGTCGTAATGATTTGCTCAGGGCCGAAAGTCCCGTTTCCGTCAGTGTTTTCGTACCATGCAATTCTATCATAATGATAGTCAGCCGAGAGCACATCATTATCACCATCATTATCCAAATCGCAGGCATAAACCGAAAGTTTACCACCAACCGGGTCGGTAATAATTATTTGCTCCTCACCGAAAGCACCATCATCAAGGTTTTCATACCAGGCAATTTTAGCATCATCCCAACAAGCAGAGAGTACATCATTATCGCCGTCACCATCTATGTCGCAGGCATAAACAGCAATTGCATGTCCGGCTATAGTTGTAATGACCTGCTCCTCGCCGAAATTTCCTGCTCCGTCTGTATTTTCGTACCAGGCAATTATATTATTAGCATGTGAAGACGAGAGTACATCATTATCACCGTCGCCGTCAATATCGCAGGCATAAACCGAAGTTGCATGAGGTGCATAAGCAATAATTTGTTGTTCCCCAAAAGTTCCGTTTCCATCGGTATTTTCATACCAGGCAATTTTACTATCATTAAAAGAAGCCGAGAGTACATCATTGTCTCCGTCACCATCAATATCGCAAGCATATACCGTACGGGCATAATTTAGCTGGTCTGTGATGATATGGAAGGAGCCGAAATTTCCGTTTCCATCGGTGTTTTCGTACCAGGTGATTTTATCAGAAGCTGCCGAGAGTACATCAATGTCCCCATCACCATCTATATCGGAGGCATAAACCGAAAATGCACCAACAGCTATGTCTGAAATAATTTGCTGTTCACCAAAAGTTCCATTTCCATCTGTATTTTCATACCAGGCAATTTTGTCATCTTCCTGTGAAGAAGACAATACATCAAAATCACCATCTCCATCTATATCACAGGCATAAACAGAATTTGCCCCGGTAGCCGTGGTTGTAATAATTTCCTGTGAGCCAAAAGTTGTTTGTGCATTACTTGTTGATATGCCGAATGTGCATAGCAGAATAATTAATACAGATAATTTTAATAATCTTGTTTTCATAATGCTAAATTTTAATTAATAATTATAAAATAGATAATGTGTTAAAAAGCACGGATTGCACG
>JAIORT010000511.1 GCA_021107975.1 Bacteroidales bacterium
AATTCGATAGCTTAGGCTTAATGTAACAATTTGAGATTCTCTTTTAAAATTATTATTAGAATAAAATCCCTCACCGGTTGAAATATAATCAAACTTCATTGTACCGAAAATATCACTGACTTTTAAAGTAGTTGTTAAATTGCGTTTAAAAAAATCTTTACGAAACGCAATATTTGCTGCAAAAAAATCCTCCCTTTCTCCCTGAGCCGTTACCGATGGACCTTTATAAAAGCCCACTATCTGCAAACGGGTATCTTTGTTAAATTTAAAAGTAGTATTTAACCTTCCATCAAAATTATTACTGTTTTTATTGACGTCTTCATTAATTATATCGCCCTCCATCTGGTAATTATAAAAATTTACACTTGCATTAATTTGTAGCCATTTTGTTGCATAGAGGTTTGCCATTATTTCCATACCCAAAGCATAATCCTTATCTAAATTTTCAAAAGTGATCATTAAAATATCATTTTTTTGCAATGTCCTGATCATTGTAATTTTATCATTAGTGATGCGATAATATGCTTCAACCGAAATAAATGATGATTTTATTCCTTTTTGATAGCCTAATTCGTAAGAATCAATATATTCGGGTTGCAGATCGGGATTACCTATTCTCATATTATATGTGTTCAGATAATTGGGAAACGGATCTAAATACCTGCCTTTCGGACGGTTAATCCTGCGGCTATAGCTTGCCATAAGCTGATGATCGTTTGGGAACTGATGCGATATATGAATTGTCGGAAACATATCAATACGATTTATTATATAAGCATCAGGTGATTGTTCATTTTTGATATTCCTGTAAGAATACTCACCACGCAACCCCAATTGGTAATGAAGTTTTTTTATATTATCCGAAAAAATAAAATATAATGAGTGAATATTGCGTGTAAAATCCATTTCATTATTATCCTCTTTATTATTGACCCAAATATTCTGACCTGCATCAAATTCATTATATTTATATTTATTGTTTTGATAATTCATACGGCTTTGGTATCCTGCTTCAATACGTCCATCAGTCCAAATCGGCTTTGAATAATCTGCTTTTACTCTGAAATCCCATGAATTCCCGTCTTCTTCAGTCATGATACTACTGGGCTTATCATCAGTAATTATCCAATTATTATTAGCAATATATTCATCCATATATTCGGTAATATCACTTTTTCTTTCGGAATAGTAAGCCATTGCTGATAATTCATGACCATTGTCATTAAATTTATGAATAAAATTAGTTGTAATATTATAATAATCTCCTTCGCGTTTCATTGAACTTTTAGCAATGGAATAAATGTCGGATGATTCGGGAAAGGTATATGAATGAAGATTGGAATTAAAACTACGATCAAATTTGTAATAGCCGTATTTTCCCAAAAAGGACAAAGTAGATTTTTTACCCGGATAATAATCTAAACCGGCATTAAAACTATATCCGTTAGGTATTTTAATACGTTCTATATCCGATATCAAATAATCAGTAGTATCCCCGGAATATATTTGTTGCTCCCATTTGCCGGTTACTTTCATTTCGCGGTTATAATAATCCATACCACCAAAGAGATTAATTTTACCGGTTCGGTAATTCATTAAAAAATTCGAGCTGTATTTATTACCTGTTGCTACCGAAGCATTAACAACACCGTTAAAACCGGGCTTGGTTTGTTTTTTTAAGATAACATTAATGATACCTGCAATGCCATCGGGGTCATATTTGGCAGAAGGATTTGTAATTATTTCAATTTGCTCAATTGTATTTGCCGGTATTTGCTCCAAGGCATCACTGCCTTCAAGCACACTGGGACGACCATCAATTAAAACAGTGAAATTGGAACTGCCACGTAAGCTGACATTTCCTTCAATATCAACATTAACCGAAGGAGTATTTTCCAATGCTTCAATAGCCGAACCTCCTGCAGAATTAATATCCTGACTCACATTTATTACTTTTTTATCAATTTTATATTCTATTAAGGAACGGTCCGCAATAATTTCAACTCCTTTTAAATTTTCTGAGGATTGCTTTAATTTTATCGTACCCAAATCAATTGATTTTTGTTGTGGATAAATTTTAATATCATTAATAATCAATTTTTTATACCCGATAAAATTGGCTTTTATATAATACCTGCCAAACGGAAGTTTTTCAAGCTTAAATTCCCCATCCGCATTGGTAACTGTTCCTGTTACCATACTGGAATCTTTTTTTCTGAACAAAACAATGTTAGCATATTCAACCGGATGGTTTAGGTCGGCATCAATAATTTTTCCGGTAATAATTCCCTCCGAAGGCATGGAACCGGAATTTCCTCCCTGTGGACGCTGAGCCATTGTGCAATAAACTGTTAATAACAGAAAACTGCTAATAAAAAGTAATTTATGCTTCATAATACATTGTAAAAATATCGAATTTTTTATTTGACACTATTATATTTAAAAACTTGCTGTTTAATTACTGAAATTGTGTAACTTTGTTCTTTGGTTGTATGTTTCATGGGTAAAATCAGAAAAAGCAAAAAAATATTTATGAACAGAGTAGTAATTACAGGTATCGGAATTTATTCTACTATCGGAAAGAATCTTGATGAAGTTAAAGAATCCTTATATAACGGAAAATCAGGGATAGTTCTTGACCAGGAAAGAAAGGAATACGGATACAGGTCGGGGCTGACAGGAACGCTTGAACGTCCGAAATTAAAGGGTTTAATTGACCGGCGGTCACGGGTGGGTATGGCTGAACAAGGTGAGTATGCTTATATTGCCACAGTGGAAGCCTTGAAAAATGCAGGAATTGAACAAGAACATTTAGACAAAAATGAATTTGGCATTATATACGGAAACGATAGTTCTACAATACCTGTTATTGATGCTGTTGACATTATCAGGAAAAAAAGAGATACTGTTCTTGTAGGTTCTGGTTCTGTTTTTCAATCAATGAACTCAACCGTATCAATGAATCTCGCTGTAATTTTCAAATTAAGAGGAGTTAATTTTACACTTAGCGGCGCATGTGCAAGTGGTTCGCATTCAATTGGGATGGGATATTTTTTAATCAAGCATGGTTATCAGAAAAGCATTATTTGCGGCGGCGCACAGGAAGTTAATATTTTTAGTGTTGGCAGCTTTGATGCTTTAAGTGCTTTTTCAATAAGGGAATCAGAACCGACAAAAGCGTCACGACCGTTTGATAAAGACAGGGATGGTTTGGTCCCAAGCGGTGGTGCAGCTACTGTAATATTGGAAAGTTATGATTCGGCAATAAAAAGAGGTGCTACGATTTTAGCCGAAGTTATAGGTTATGGTTTCTCATCCGACGGAAGTCATATTTCTGTCCCAAATGTTGACGGTCCTAAACGCGCTATTGAAATGTCATTAAAAAATGCTAATGTAAGCCCTAAAGATATTGATTATATTAATGCACATGCAACATCTACTCCGGTAGGCGATGCAAATGAAGCAAAAGCTATTTATAAAATTTTTGATAATCACAAACCTGTTGTAAGTTCAACAAAATCAATGACAGGACACGAAATGTGGATGGCAGGTTCAAGCGAAGTAGTTTATTCAATTCTGATGATGCAAAATTCATTTATCGCTCCGAATATCAATTTTAAAAATCCTGATGAATATTCTAAAAAACTAAATATTACAAACAAAACAATTAATAAAGATATAAATACATTCTTATCAAATTCCTTTGGTTTTGGCGGAACAAATTCTTCACTGATTATAAAAAAATTTCATATATAAATTATATGGTTTTCTGATAAATATATTCTAATTTTGCAGAATATTTTCAGTATAATAAAAATCATGGAAAAGGGGAAAATTTCAAATATTATTGATGATTTTTTAGTTGAAGAACTTGAAATTGAAGAAGATCTTGTCAGTCCGTCTGCAAACCTAAAGAGTGACCTTGGCATTGAAAGTCTTGATTTCGTTGATATTGCTGTCATTATTGAAAAAGAGTTCGGCTTTAAGATTAGAGGAGAAGAAATGGTTGATGTAAAAACATTACAAAACCTTTACGATTATTTATATGTTAATATAAACGAAAACAAATAATTTCACTGTGTCATCATGGAAAGGGAAAACTCGTGGAGGACTATTCGGTTATAGGTTATTTATTACTATCTTAAAATTTTTCGGACTACCTGTTGCTTATTTCTTTTTAAGATTTGTTGTTATTTACTTTTTTTTATTTTCCCCTAAATCTTTTCGTACAACATTCTATTATTTTAATAAAATTTTAAATTATAATGTATTCTTTTCTTTTATAAAGATTTATAAAAGCTATTTTGTTTTCGGACAGGTACTTCTTGATAAAATTGCAATATTAGCAGGTTTTAAAACCAACTTTACCTTTGATTTTGACGGCGAAAATCACCTGAGGAAAATGGTAACTGACAGCACAGGCGGTTTACTTATCAGTGCTCATGTTGGAAATTTTGAAATTGCAGAACATCTCCTGAAACGATTGAATACAAAGATTAATATTGTAATGTATGATGCCGAGCATAAAAGAATTAAAGATTATCTTTCGGATATTTTAGCTAAACAAGATGTAAATATCATTGTTATTAAAAATGATTTCTCACATATTTTTGAGATAAATAATGCATTAAAAAATAAAGAACTTGTTTGCATTCACGGCGACAGGTTTGTAAAAGGCAGTAAAACATTAAGCTGGGATTTTCTCGGCAAGCAAGCCCTTTTCCCGACAGGACCGTTTTATCTAACAGTAAAATTTAAAGTACCTGTTTCGTTTGTCTTTGCAATGAAGGATACAAAATCACACTATCATTTTTATGCCACACCTGCCCAAAAATATGAATATCCGCAGAATTTAGAAAAACGTAATGCTGTTTTGGAATTGATTATTAAGCAATATATTACTGAATTAGAAAAGATAGTTTACAAATATCCCGAACAATGGTTCAATTATTATGATTTTTGGGGGAAAGCTTCAAATATGTAATCCGTATAATACCCGTGCTTTTTCGGATTTGAGAGAGGAAATGTGGGAAAGCTAATCCGAAAATTTATGATTGATGGATTTGTAATACAGGACAGAATGCCAAAAATTAACCGATTACTCTGCCTTGAATATAGAGTCGCATTGCAAATCCATGTATTATTTACTTTCGGATTAACAAATGCACAATACCGACGCTCAAATCCGAAAGAGCTATAGAATATGCAAAAAAATATGTAATCCGAATAATACTTTTCTAATTACTGATTTTTTCCCGGCATTTCTTTACCATCTTTATAAATCGGATATTCAAATCCACCATTATAAAAGTCTGTATCCGGATCTATCGGCTCAACAGTAGTATCAAAGAAATTAACCTTTTCTGAAACGAGTTTCTTGTAAAGTCCCGGTCTGCGGTCTTTCAGAAAATAATATTTTGGAGCAGGATGCGTCATGCCATAATAAGCCGGAATACAGTCTGCAATAAGCATGGTATTTTGTTCATGATTTGCTTCAACAATTATATCACCGTGAGGTCCGCATATAATACTATTCCCTCGATAGTGCCACTGGTCTTCTCCTCTTTGTTCAAAACCACAGCGGTTTGCATAAGCAAAAAAGATATTATTTGCATAAGCATTTGCTGGGATGAGTATTTTAGATATGTCGGGATAAGGTACGGAACTTCTTTGTCCGTCAGGAAGGCGGTAATAATTATCAGCCGCAGTTGGACCGACAATGAGTTTTGCGCCATTGAGCGCCAGTATTCTCTGGAGTTCCGGAAATTCACATTCATAGCAATTAAGCACGCCTACCGGGAAATTAAAAATATTATATACCGGATAATCACTTGTTCCAAAACTCCAATTATCTCTTTCCTGCTGACCGTAAAGTTGGGTTTTTTTATAGCTGTTTAGAAGTTCTCCTTTTTCATTAATTACTGCAATAGCGTCATAGTAACGGGTTACGCCATCGGATTCATCCACCTTTTCGGCATAGGGAACAAGAAGCGCCATGTTGTATTTTTTTGCTGTTTCTTTTGCTTTTGTGATGCTTGGACCATCTTTGTATTCAGCAACCTTACGTGCTTCTTCAGGACTTAATGTATAACCGGGAACATATAGTTCGGGGAAAGACAAAAGTTGTACATCAAATTTTTTTGCGAGTTTAACAGCTTCTTCTAAAAGTTTCATATTCTTCTCAGTTGCACCTGGACCAGAAGCTGCCTGAATTTGATAAATCCCAAGACGAATTCCCGAACCAGGTTTGGGAACGTCACCATAAACGGACGTTTTGTATTGAAGTTTTCTATAGCTCTCTTCAACACATTTACGATAATCAGGGGTTCCGTCACAAGAAGTATTGGTTATATAGATTTCATCTTCTGAAAGATTACTTCCTTTATAAACTTCATTGTTTTCTTGTGAGAATGCGCTTGTTGTAATAAAAAAAACCGAAATTAAAAATATATATTTTTTCATGTTACCTCCATTTTTTCATATTAATTAATAGTAACTAATCAGTGGCAAATATAAGATAAAATTTCTGTATTCAGCGAAGTGTCCTCGCTTCGCTAAAAGTAAATAGTAGCGCCCACACTATTAAATATTCAAATAAAACAATAAAATAGTTATTTGTAGCTAATAAGCTACATTTTAAGCATATTATATGTATTATTGTTGCTTACAACAGAAGGAGAAACTATG